>JAGLDC010000021.1 GCA_023145965.1 bacterium
TTCTGCACGCTGCATCCCAATAACAGTAACACCATTGGCTGCAAGATAGTCCAAAACGTCCTCGGAGTTTATTTTCCGTTTGTGGCTTTCTATAAAACTCTGAACTACAGCTATTCCGACAGACTGTTTTTCACCCAGACTATCGAGAAAGGCCTCCAGGGCTTCATATTTTTCACTTTCTGTCACTTTGACTCCCATATATTATTTTTTATTTGTAGCAAAAAACATCCCTCCAAGCTTCCCAGCAAGATTCGATAACTTCTTTATTATTTCGTCTTGCAATACAAGATCCCCTTTGTTCTCGGCCTGTCTGAGCTGAGCATTGAGGGTCTCGATCTCTTTATCTATCCTCATACGGCTTATTTTTGATAATAATTGGTTAGCATGCGCAGAGCAATCTTCAGGTTGAGGTTCAAGAAAAATCTGGGCAAGGCAATTTCGCGACCGCGATTCAGCAATCTGTTCTAAAAACTGGCTCGGTGCAGGCCTCAAGATGGCAATCTCCCATAGACCGGGATAAAGAGTAAGCGGATTCTCTTCAGTCTCAAAAACCTTTTCCGAACGGACTATCGCCGCCAATAAAGCCAGCTCGAGCTTTGCAAGCTGCGATAACGCAACAAATTCCCTTTCTGTCTCGGTTATTTTTGGTTGCTCATGTCTGCGATTACTATTCGTTCTAAGATGCCTTCTCAGTGCCTCTTCAGAGGTAGCGGCCAATTCGGCAAGCTTTCTAATATAAATCTCGCGCGAAAGCCCATCACGAATAGAATGAATAGCATTCGACATACCTTCTATCAATAATTTCGAGGTCGCAACACCCTCCTTGCCGGAGTTCACGAGAATATGTCCGTAAAGCCAATCGAACCAGTTTGGCGAAGAGTCCAACAACTCCAAAAGCTCATCTGCTCCCTTCTCCTTAACAAAGGAATCTGGGTCCTCATCCTCGGGAAGCCTGCAGATGAAAACATCGAGACCAGCAGAAAGAAGAATTTCTATCGACCGAAGTGTAGCCCTAAGGCCAGCGGAATCACCATCGAAAAGAACAACAACACGCGGCGCATATCTCGCAAGGATAGAGGCTTGATTGCTTGTAAGCGCAGTGCCGCAAGAACCTACGGCATTCTTAATACCATGCTCGAATAAACCAATAACATCAAAATACCCCTCGACAAGTATAGATTTACCCTGCTTGCGAATCGCTGCTCGCGCCTGAGGAAGTCCATATAGAATCGAGGACTTGTGATATATATCGTTGTCCGCGCTGTTGATATATTTAGGGCCTGAACGGTCGCTTTCGCGGATTTTCCTTTGGGCAAATCCTACAGTTCTTCCATTTGTTTTCTGAATCGGGAAAACGAGGGCATCGTAAATAGCCGCAAAGAATTTATTCTCCGATTTAGACTGACCTAATAGACCCTGCTCTAAAAAAGCCTTCTCTTTCTTTTTTTCCCTTTTTAGATATTTAGCAAACATAAGCTGATCGGCTGGCGCCCAACCAAGCGCAAAAACCTCCCATGTTGCCTCTGCAACACCTCTGCTTTTCAGGTATTCTCTTGCTTCGGTTCCAAGTTTTGATTTCAAGGCCTTAGCAAAGAAAATCGCCGCGTTTTCCGCAGCCTCTTCGAGACCTTCAGACCTATCATTTCCATCAGTTTTTTTAGGAAGATCGATACCGGCATCTCGCGCAAGGCTTTCAACCGCCTCCGGAAAAGACAGACCTTCCTTTTCCATAATAAATGTGAAAACGGTGCCACCTACATGACAACCAAAACAGTAATAAAGACCTTGCTCTGGATCTACCGAGAAACTCGGAGTTTTCTCATTATGGAAGGGACATAGCCCAAAAAGCTTACCTCCTCGAGGCTTGAGCGAAGTGTATCTTCCTATAATGGAAACTATATCGGTAGCCGTAGCCACTCGATCAATAAAATCTCGTGAAAACCTACCTTCAGACATTTTCCCCAACACCTATGGCACCGGTGGGACAAACCTCTGAAGCCCCAATACAACAACCGGCCCCTTCGTATTCGTCTGGCTTAATCGCAACAGCAACATCGTCAATAATATGGAAACCCTCGGGGGATATCTCAACACTACCCTCGCAAGCTATACCTAAATCTGGATACACAAAAATCTTCATGGTTAATACTAAAAATTGTTTACAATGCGAATAAATATAAATAAACTCAATAAAATGTAATATAAATAATGATTTTGACTGTGTAAAGTATTTAATACTTTTATATGAAATTAATAAGAAGCAAACAAAATATTATTTGCTTCTTCGCCGTCATTATGCGTGGATATTTATTCAGCTAATCTGTATTTGGTGAGGCTAGCACTTATGGAGCCTATAACTATTTTGGTCTTCATCAGCACCGGCATGCGTCGTGCATCGTCGGTAACCCAGATATAAACATTACCCTTGTGTTCGAATATCCCCGGAGCATTGAGTATTGGCTCTATAAGTATACAATCGAACTTTCCCGCCGGCACCTCGACCGTTTCTTTGCAATGCACAGCGACTCGTAATGGATAATTCCTGCCATCGGTATGGTTAGGGAGATAGAATGTATCACCCGGATCCAGCTCGAGCATCCTTGTGTAATAAAATGCCGATAGTATATCGAAAACATTGGGATATGTTTCGACATCATATTTTTTGCTCTTAGCGCGGTTATTGGTTTGATCGAAGGTAAACCACCTATCTGCCCGGTAGTTGCCCTCAGAAAGATGCTTTTCGTGTCTAAGGCTATAAAACATCTCAGAATCCAGAAGAGATTCGACACGGTCTTCGACCTTAAATACAACCGAGAAAGTTTTATTCGTTCCGGCTTTTGTTTCAAAATAATAAGCCGGCCTTTTGTTGTATTCCACTATCGAAATAACAGACATCTTAGCCCATCCGGCATTGACAAAACCATAATCGATTGAAAATGTAAGCTCCTCACCCGGACCAAATGCATCGAGATAAACTGGCTTTGGTATTTCTATCGAATCCAGTGCTCTCAATGCGAATTCCGCCTTCTTTGGATCCTTTTCTACTTTAGCGAAAAGCGCTGTTGCCGTTAGAATCAAGCAAATAATATATATAGTCTTAATCTTCATTTTTAATCAAGGATAACGCACGTTCGAGACTAATCACAATCTCATCCCGAATACATCTGTAAAATTCCAAGCCTTTGCCTATAGGGTCATCTATTTCTTCGAGGCCAAGAAGTAAAACATTCTTTCCTCTAACATCATATTGTTTAACTCTTTCCAGATGCGCATATTCCATGCCAAATATAATATCCGCCCGAGCTATTAAATCTGCAGAAAGGGCCATGCTTTTGTGTTTCGAAATATCTACTCCTTTTTCCTCCGAGACAAAAATAGCCTCCGGGCTAGCGAGGATTCCCTCTATTCCCAATGTGCCGGCGGAATAAAATTCCATATCAAAACCATTCTGTAATGCTATTTTCTTCGCAAAGCCTTCAGCCACAGGAGATCTGCAGGAATTCCCCGAGCACACAAATAGAATTCTTTTCTTCCTATTCGACAATTGTGAACTTCGTTGTTTGCAAATCTAATTTCAATGCCTGTAAAGATATCGCACCCTCACGATAAACTCTTATCTCAGAAGGAAAACTCCGAACATCTATAATACTCGAAGGCTCGGCAGTATATAATTTGCCTCCATCGAGGGCAAAATCACAGAAACTTGCAAGCCATTCGTGTAAACCATCGAGCGTGCTGGGAGTCCTTTCCCCCACAGAATTAGCACTGGTGGAAATGATCGGCACTCCACAAGCCCGAATAATATCTATATCGAGCGGGAGCGAGGCCGCTCGAATAGCCACTCCACCATCAGAATTTTTCATCCCTTGCGGCACACTACCCGGCTTTGGGTCAATAATTAATGTCAAAGGACCTGGCCAATAAATATCTGTAATAGGCTTAAGCCTATCGTATCCTTCAATCCACTCCGAGGCCGCAGACTTCTCAATTAACATAATACAGGGATCATCTTCGCCGCGTCCTTTAACGCGGTTGATCTTTCGCAAGACTCCAGAGGACAAGGCATTCCCGCTCAATCCATATAGGGTTTCAGTGGGCAAACAAATTATTTTATCCGCTAGAATAGCCTCCGCTGCTTGCGAGACGATTTCCCGGTCTGGATGAAATAGATCGATCAACTCGCGTTGCATTCTTATTCTCCGGCTTTGATAATATCGCGCACGATAAAAGTCTCGTAGCCTTTTGATTTCATCTTGGACTCGGCCTCAGAGGCTTCAAATTGATCTGCAAAATCGCCCGCGCGAACCTTGTAGTATGGAGGTTCGAAAACGCAATAGACGTTGAACTCGAAATCCTTCTTAGCTTTAACAACAAAACTGTCTGCGGAAGCGCTACTTTTTGTCGTGAACAATTGAACACGAAAACCTCGGATTTGCGAGCCTTCGGCTGGCCTCTCTTCAGGCAAGTAGTGTTCAGCCAAGGATTGATATTCTATAGGTTTAGGGGGTTCACTTCGAGGTTCAACAACAACATCGGGAACATCTTCGACCTCCTGAAGAACAAGCTGTTTCACTTCAGAGGTATCCGTTTTACCAGTCGAACTGGCTTTAGCTGTCGGAAGATAAGAGCATCCAGCTACAAGAACAAGCATTGTTAATAACATGATAATCGAACTTCTCATAGATACCTCTCCAATCCTTCATCCTTGATCTTCTCCAGCAACTCGCGCATCTGAGGAATACGGGTTTTGTGAAGCACGAGAAGAACATCTCCCTCGCGAACAACGACCAGATCGCTAACCCCAAATGTGACAACAGCGCCTTCTCCATCGCTTATTATAGTGCTTTCATAGGTTTCATGAGCAAATATATCATCACCGGAAAGGACATTGCCATCATGGTTTTTAACGAGTATTCTCTCGAGAGCGCCGTAATCACCGACATCGTCCCAAGTGAACTTAGCTCTTAGCACACCGACATGCTTGGATTTTTCAAGAACACCGTAATCGATACTGATAGGATTGATCCTCTCGAATTCACTCTTGATAAAAGAAGCTTCATCCTCAGTGCCGATGAGCTCCATATAACCCGATATAACCTCGAAAAGCTCGGGAAGATTAATCTCTATCTCCTCCAATATCCTTTTTGCCCTCCAAACAAAAATCCCTGAATTCCAGAGATGCTTGTTGTCGAGATAGTATTCCTGAGCGATCAGATGATTTGGTTTCTCTTTAAAAGACTCCACATTATAGGCAGTAAAGCCATCCACCTGCTGAAGGTCTGTTCCAACCTCGATATATCCATAACCAGTTTCCGGGCGCGATGGTTCAATGCCTATTAGCATGAGTTTATCGCTATTCTCAGCGATAGTTTTAGCAGCTTGCATTGCTTCGATGAATGTGCTCACCGGCCTGATAAGATGATCAGACGAGAGAACGAACATTATACCATCACCATGTGTCGCTGCAATTTTTGCCGCAGCAAAACCTATCGCCGGTGCTGTGTTACGACCAATCGGTTCGATAAAAAAATTATCATCATCGAGTGGGCCTATTTCCTTCTTTATAAGCCCTTTAAGATGTTCCCCGGTTACTATAAGAACATTCTTCTTATCGACAAAACCCTCGACTCGACACATGGTTTCTTCTAGCATAGTTCTATCGGAAATCATCTTTAAAAGCTGCTTTGGCTTTTTATAACGACTTGCCGGCCAGAATCTCTCTCCACGACCACCAGCTAATATAACAGCAAAATTCTCCATAATGCCTCTTTTCGACCATCATTCTTTCAACAATCTATATAATATCCTAGAATTGAAATTTCGCAAAGGCAAAATTTCAATGTCAGAATTATACTTTCCATCGGTTAATTTATCAAAGGCCCAAATATGCCTTATCTATTCACCCTTTAGAGATTTTTCCTCGACATAATCGCGCTTCAAAAGAAAACCGAGCAACACAATTAAAATTCCGCAGTGTTGTGAATATGTCGCTGTTATGCTCCACTAAACATTATCATCTCAGATACATCAAGAAATATATCTTCGCTTTTCCAATATCCAAAAGGCGTGCCCGGGAAAAGGCGTTGCTTAGAACATCATTTGTCCCATAAAATTCCATTTAGCTTGCGTAAAACCATTTTACAGATTATAATATATTAAACTCTCTAAGGGGGCTTAACAATGAAAAAAGCTTTGTTTCTATTGGCACTTATAGCACTTGCCGCAATAGCGATTCCGATCCGTGTAGTTGTTATTAGAGGTGGCTATAGCAGCGTCGGCTGGAGCGCGATATGCGAAGAATCATATTACCGAGGATGCGCAGTAGCCGACTCCGTTGATGGTATAGATATCATGCTTTTCCCGGAATTCGCTTTTGCTGGCACCGATGGCGGCTCGCATTCTAAGCCCGAAGTAACCTTCACTTACGATTCACTACTCGGGTATTTTACGCATCCATTAGATTCGACCGTTTCCGAGGATGTTCTGGCTGCGGCATATATAGATAGCCTACGCTATCTCGCAATAGACGAAACCTGCCATATTTTCGCGGCAACCTGCGGCGAGGTTATTGGATATACAAATTTCAACACCATGCCGATTTTCCTTCCCAATGGAAAACTATATCGTCTTCGGCGAAAAAACTACGCCGGTAGTGCGGATATTACCCGCGATACAACAATTCACAACGACACGCTTGTCACAAAGGCCGGACCGAATATCGCAGTGATGACAACGATCTGTTACGAAAACGGTTCCTACGGTTTTACTGCCTTCCTAGACCCAATTGACCCACCGGCACCGCTTTGGCTTCTTCCACATGGCACATGGTCAGCGGCTGGAAATCCAGATATGACCTACCGCACTCAAAGGTGGATATGGAATCCGAATAAGATTACACTTTCCGGCGAATGGCGCATCCCAACCGATGGCTGGGTTCGCGGCGATGCCGTGCTTATCTCCGCAGATATTTACAGCAGAAACTGGACTGCCATGCGAATTGACAACTACGGCGAAAATATCGACCCGTTGGCCTACGAACCGCTCGCATGGATAGACGAGCATCCATCCTATGTTGTCATTGATATCAACGTCCCCGATATCGACGACGATGGGCCGGTTGTCCGCGCAAGGCCACCGCGCGAGCCTTTCTTCGATAAACTTACCGCACTTCCAAAGATTTCAAGCGGCACTGTTACCATCGAGGGCACCCCATCGAGCACAGTCGAAATTACCAACGAAGCCGGCAACCTTGTGGCGACCTTGAAGACCACTGATGGCTGCGCTCTATGGGAAGGCCTCCGCGGACAAGCCTTCAAATCGGGTAAATATACTATAACATCTGGCACCCAAACCGACGAAGTCGTGCTCGAACCTTGATTTCCGAAGGGTAATAAGTATTATTTAAAAAAATCTCTATCGATAGGATCGATATGGTTAGGTTGTATTTAACGCTTTTTTTTGTGCTATTTCTTTCAATCGTTTCTGCTGAATCGGTTCCGCCGGAAACAATCGAAACTACCGCATTCTCTCTTCTCGACGCACACACCGGAGCAGGTTATAATCTCGGGAAACGCGCGCCGGAAGGATTCGGCGAACCGAGGACAATCGGGGGAATTGTCCCGTTGATCCAAAATGGCGAAACCATAGCATTCGTTGTAAATCTTGAGCCGTGCGGATATATCGCCTTCTCCGCCGATTATCGCATAGAACCGATCATCGCTTTTTCTTACCTTTGCGATTTTCCCTTCGAAGAAGCTAGAGGTAATGGCCTTCTACATATGGTTTTGTGGGATTTAGCTTCAAGAAAAGCGGCAATTCCGCAAACTCCGCAATTTGTGATAGAAAAAAACCGCCGGCTTTGGCGCGAACTCACCGATAAATACACCCTCTCCGCGTTCGAACCCTCGGAGATTTTCGGACCCTATCTCGATACTCATTGGGATCAGGGACCTCCTTACAACAATCTATGCCCAATGGACCCAGAGACCGGCGACCGTTGCGTCGTGGGTTGCACCGCGACCTCGATGGCCCAAATTATAAACTACTGGGAATATCCAACCAGCGCGTTTTTCACCACCACAGAAAGCTACTGGTCGGACAGCACCGAGCCGCCTATATGGATAGATGCTTCGACTGCAACTATAGACAGCATAGATTACAATGGTGTCGGTGTTCATCCCAATAACGACATGAAAGCGGCCATAAGCTGGGCCTGTGGTGTATCGATATGGGCAATTTACGGTAGCGAGGGAACCATAGCATGGTTCCACGATTCGTCATTCGTTGATAAATGGGGATATTTGACCGCACACAAGGTCGATCCACCGGACATGCCGGATTTCTACGACTCCCTTCGAGCCGATATGCTCGAGGCCAAACCCGCACAGCTTGGAATATTCACCTATGAACCGGACACCTCGGGCCATGCAATAGTCTGTGATGGCCTTATGGATAGCGGAGAATATCACCTCAATTTTGGATGGGGTGGAGCATATGACACGTGGTATCGCCTTCCCGACGACCTTCCAGCACCACTCACAATAATGCGGTGGGCGATAATCGATATACGGCCACCTCTGCGCGAGGATGCTGGCAATAGCCGCGTGGAGGCAATTTCGCTCGAAGTCCCAGAGGAGGAAGCCTGGCGAAATGACGAGTTTCAATCAATAACAGATGAGGACTGGTATTCGTTCGAGGTCACTGGAGACAGCACCTACATTTTCTATTCCTTCGGCACAACAGACACCCGCGCCGAGCTTTATTTTGAGGATTCTACAACTCCAGTTCTTGTGGACGACGATTCACAGGATGGCATTAATTTCCGCATTATCTTTCATCCTGATTCGGCTGGAACTGTTTATCTTAGAGTAACCTCAACACAGCTCGGGCTTTATTCACTGAGATTTTACCGAGTTCCAGCCCCTTTTATGCTCTTTACTTCGCCGCTCGAAGGCGACACAGTCGAAGAAGGTGCTTCGCAGATAGTTCGCTGGGATCGCGGCGGCACACCCTCTATTCCTCGCATCGACCTGGCCTTTTCCCTCGATGGCATCGACGGCCCCT
Organism: bacterium; assembly: GCA_023145965.1. Classification (NCBI taxonomy): domain Bacteria; species bacterium. The sequence goes on from JAGLDC010000021.1 coordinate 9,064, forward strand.
GGACGGTTTTTGCCGATTCTGTCCCAAATTCCGGTCTTTCTATTTGGGCTGCACCGAATGTCGAAAGTTCACACCATGATTGTTACATAAAGGTCTATGAAGCCGCAACCGGTCGCTTCGAGACGATGACTGGCCCATTTTCTTTAATCGACCTTGCAGGTATAATAGAAACCACCCTTCCGGAAAAAATCGCAATTTCGGCGTATCCGAACCCGTTTAATGCTACAGTGAACATTTCTGTCAACGGTTCCGCAGGGGAGGGTCTTGCGCCCTCCCGCGTGGAGATATTCGACATCGCCGGTCGACGCGTGGCGCAATTGCCCTCACCCTCGGTCCCTCTCCAAGGGGGAGAGGAAGGTGGTTCCTTCTCCCTTTGGGAGAAGGTGGCCGAAGGCCGGATGAGGGCCGAGTTTATCTGGCAACCCGACGCCGCCATCGGTTCGGGTATCTATCTCATCCGGGCGACCATACCGCAACAGACGACTTCAGCCGTCTGCACGAAGAGGGTGGTATATCTGAAATGATCTCATATGACAAACCTCGATGAGGCCAGAACCGCCTAAATTCTATATTCGCCGGGCTTTATTTACATAGAAATAACCCATACTAAGCCGCCAATCGAGGGAACACAACTGCTCCTCTCCTTCACTGTCGCATTCTCGCGCATTCGGGATTTCGATATACAAACGGTTATGGAGGGTTTAATAAAACGACTGGAGGGCATGGATTTTGCGGGCGTTCCCGCGCGAATATCTAAGAAGATGAGTCACTGCAGTAAAACAGGTATTCGAGGAGTGAGTATCTCTTTCGGCTTAAAAGATATATGGGATTCCGTGGGACTGGCGGATTTTTTGCATACAACTGTTCCGAAAATAGTCAATATTTTCGATCCGCCTACAACAAAGAAAAAAGGATAAATATGAAAATATTATCATGGAATGTTAATGGTGTCCGAGCAATCTTGAAAAAGGGCTTTTTAGAATGGCTTGAATCCGAAATGCCCGATGCTCTTTGCCTCCAAGAAACTAAGCTCCAAAAAGAACAAATTCCCAAAGAGCTGGAAAGACCACTTGGGTATAAAACCTTATGGTCGCATGCCAAGAAAAAAGGCTATTCTGGGGTTGCAACCTTTATTAAAGGCGATTATATCGATTCTGAGGATAGCTTTGGCGAACCAAAATTCGATTTTGAGGGACGAACAATTGTCACTGAATTCGACGATTTTGTGCTAATAAACGGTTATTTCCCAAATGGAGGAAAGGGACCGGAGAGAATTAAATACAAACTCGAGTATTATGAAGCTCTTCTCAAATTTATCAATAAACTTCGCAACGAAAATAAAAACGTCGTTATCACCGGAGACTTCAACACCGCTCATAACGAAATCGATCTTGCACACCCCGAGACGAATCACAACCATAGCGGTTTTATGGATATAGAGCGCGAGTGGGTAGATAAATTCTTGGAATCGGGGCTTGTGGATACATTCCGCGAACTCCATCCAGATGATGTCGCTTACACCTGGTGGGATTATCGCACAGGCGCTCGAGCAAGGGATGTTGGCTGGCGCATTGACTATTTCATGGTAAACAGCGAGTTTATGCCTCGAATTAAAAATTCATTTATGTTAACAAGCGTCCTCGGTAGCGATCATTGCCCCCTTGGAATCGAGATTGAGTTATCCTAAAGAGTGTTCCTGTAAGTTCATTTTTGCACTAACCGGTACAGGTCAACCTTAGTGCGTTATATTCTAATTAATTGATAATCATAGTGTTACAATAAAATAGATCGATGGCATAGCGAATGCATTTGTTTATTTCGAATAATCGGGAGGGAAACGAGTTTATATGCGCCGCGGCCACGGCCTCATACTCCCCTCCCGTTCTTTTCTTAAAAAAATTAACCGGATACATACGAATTTTTGCGAAGACTTAAATATACCAAAATCTACTAAAAAGAGTTTAAAAACTATTTGCCCAAGCTGAATTCGTGTGTAAATTTAAGTAAAACAAATTAGACTGGTGGAAAATGTCTATTTTAATCACCAACGATGATGGTATATATGCCAGTGGGTTGGACTTTCTTGTCAAGGCTATGAAGAGAATCGACGATGTTATTGTTGTAGCCCCAGACAGAGAACAATCTGCTGTCGGACATGCTATTACATTATCCAATCCATTAAGGGTCACCAAAATCAACCGAAATAGCGAATTCTTCGGCTATGCCACAAGCGGAACCCCCGCCGATGCAGTTAAACTTGGAATTCGTTCGATAATGAACGAGACCCCGCAATTAGTTATTTCAGGCATTAATCTCGGAGCAAATGTCGGAGCAAGTTTGATATATTCCGGAACTGTTTCCGCAGCAACCGAAGGAGTGCTTCTTGGCGTTCCGTCGATTGCGGTCTCACTCGATGGAAGAATTGGATCAAATTGGGAAACTGCAGCGAGATTCTCGGAAATAATCGCAAGGAAAGTTCTTCAAAATGGGCTTCCCGGAGGCATCTTGCTCAATATCAATGTCCCGGATCTGCCTGTCAAGTCGATTGCGGGAATCCGTGTAACTAGTCAAGGAAAAACAAATTTCAATGACTTTTTCGAGGAGCGAATGGACCCCAGAGGACAAAGATATTATTGGATGTGCGGAACTATGGTCGCGGAAGACGACCGTAGCGACCACGACGTTCAAGCTTTGGCCGATGATTTTATTTCCGTTACTCCAGTTCACTACGATCTCACAGCATATAACTTCCTTGGGGAATTATCCTCATGGAATATCGAAAAGAATTGGCCACTGAATGCTGAATGACCTTCTTAAATTAATTGCAGGCATTGTTGTCCTTTATATTGGCGCGGAAGGTCTTGTGCGCGGGTCGAAGAAGCTCGCTATCGCCCTCGGTATTCACCCCCTCGTTATAGGCTTGACCATCGTGGCGTTTGGAACATCGATGCCCGAACTCGTTGTATCCCTAACTGCAACTTACCAAGGGTCGCCATCGATAGCATTGGGCAATATAGTAGGTTCGAATATCGCAAACATGGGGATTATCCTCGGCATGGCCGCGCTTCTCTCTCCACTTAAGGTCGAAGATAGAACCGTTCGCATCGAGGTGCCGGTGACTATTTTCTCGGGAATTATGCTTTTTACTTTTTGTGGCGACCTGGAGGTCAGCCTTATAGAGGGGATTATTCTCGTGTTCTCGTTCGCGACGTTCTTCTTTATTGCCATTATTCCAGAAATATCTAAAGGTTGGCGAGTATTACCGAAAGAGCTTTCTTTCGAAATGGATGAAGCACTCAAGAAAGATGAAATAGCTGAAGCTCGTGCCAACCAAACCTTTGTCTCAGATCTTCTACTTATAGCACTCGGCATGGCAGGCCTTATACTGGGAGCAGACTTCACTGTCTCTTCTGCAACCAAACTCGCGAGCGAGTTTGGTATTAGTGAAATGACTATCGGCGCAACTATAGTCGCTTTTGGAACAAGTCTTCCGGAACTTGCGACTTCCGTCGTGGCTGCAATAAAAAAAGAACCGGATATCTCTATAGGCAACGTAATTGGTTCGAACTTATTCAACACGCTTATCGTTGCAGGGGTTCCCTCGATGGTTATGGGTTATTTCCCAATCGATAGTGAGGTTCTTGTTTATGATTTCCCAATCATGATCGGCCTTTCCATAATTCTTCTCCCACTTCTTCGCTCGGGCGGGAAACTCGATAGAACCGAAGGATTGGGTTTGTTGTTGGTCTATGCTTTTTACATTGTGCGACTAGTAACAAAAGTCCAATTTATTCCTATGGGGCCCAATAGTTTTCCAAATTGATTCTGAATATTAGCTTTTTTAATTTAAATAATCAATTAGAACTTGATTATTTAAATTATTACTTTATATTAATCTTATAACCTCTGTTTTAGTATGTAGTTATAGGTTAAATTATGCTTATTAAGAATCGCAAAACAGCCTTATTCATCGCTCTTCTTGCTTTATGTTCTGTCGGAAGCTCTTTTGCTATAGGTGCTTTAGTCGATACTATACCACCAACTGTAAAGCTTGTATGGCCAGACACAGGAGCATTTGTTTCCTGTGATTTCGTGATTGTCGAGATGGTAATGACAGACGATTTTCTCATCGATCGCGAGTCAATACTGCTTTCAGTATTCGCGGAACTAGGCGTGCACTCCGTTCCAGAGTCAATGGTCAGCATTATTGATAGCTTTTACTACTTCCCAATCAGGGTTCCCATGTTCGATGGCGACACCGTGGATCTTCTTATGAACCCTGTGTCAGATTATATGGGCAATGAGTCCCCGAGCTTTTGGTTTTATTTTTATTCCGATATGACCGGCCCTGTGATAACCGATCAATCGCCGGCTCCCGGTTCCGAGGTGCCAAATCCCCGGCCACCAATCTCGGCTACCCTTATCGATCCAGCAGAAATAGCTATCGATAGCTGCACTATCTCTATCGATGATATCGAATATCCACTCGGGGGAGAGTATGTAACATGGTCGGGAATGAGTTTTACATTCCGCACAGATCTGGCGGGACTGTTCTTCCACGGTGGCGACACAGTCGAAGTCTGTGTCTATGCCGAGGATATGGCCGAAGGTTGTGGTCATAACTCGAGCGATTCTTGCTGGACCTTTTCTATTCCATCCGGTGGACCGATAGCGGATTTGACCTTCCCGCCCGATGGTGAATGGATGTCTTGCTCCGATAGCGGCGCTTATTTCCGTATCGAGGACGATGACGGCATCGAACCGGAGTCTATTTGGGTGGTGTTTGATGATGACACCATCCGCTGGCCAGACCCTTTGATCGAGTGGTCTCCACCGCACACACTGAGTTTAAATCTCACTCCCTTTGGCAATGGATGGTTTGACGGCGAACTTCACGCCTGCGATATTCTCGGCAATCCGCTAGACCCCTCACTTTCGTTTGCTTTTGGGATCGATACCGAAAAACCATATCTGGAAAATGAATATCCTGCGGCCTTCGAGGCTTCATTGGAACTAGACCCTACTGTTACCTTTAATATCTTCGACGACCATTCAGGCATGCGCCACATGCCGACTTTACTTGGAATTTCCGTAGATGGTTCTTCGTGGAGTTGGTTTTCCTTATACGATGACGAATTCTCCGTTGCTGGCGATACTTACACCCTCGACTCAACGGCTATCCCGCCACTGCACGGAGGCGATACAGTATCTATCCGCGTGCTGGTTCACGATTCTGTGACCGTCTGTCATGTAAACCAACTCGACACAAGCTGGTTATTTTACATCCCAGTAACTCCACCCGAAGCAGAGCTTATCCTACCCGAAAGCTCAACTATTAGCGCTTGTTCGCAACAGGGAATTTGGTTCTCAATAAATGATTCGGATGGAATAATTCCTCAGACAATCCGAATAAACATAGGAGCAACTTCATACGGTTTAACATCACCTAATCTCACCTGGGATGGCGAAATGCTTCGCTGGGAACCTTCATCGGATTGGCTTCACGGCTCGTATGTTACAGGCTATCTTGCATCGGCCTACGATAGCCTCCTCAACGGCCTAACTGCGCCGGTGCCATTTGATTTCTACGTGGACCTCGAACCACCAGATGTTGTTTCAACATCTCCCGGAGAGTTCGCACTGGTTCACGATACACTCAAAGAAGTAAGACTTAGAATAGAGGATTCCCCCGCTGGGGTCGATCCATCAAGCATCGAGATCACGGTTAACGGAATCCCATTCACTGTGGATGGCACAAGCCTTATCTGGTCTTCGCCATACTTGACATTCGTTCCATCGATGGCGGGGCCTTGGGATATTGTTGACACAGTGGAATTCTGCCTTAGTCATGTTGCCGATGCACCGGATACCTGCGGGCCAAACGAAGCTGATGAATTCTGCTTCACCTTCTTCGTCGATGGGCGCGATCCCTTTGCCGACCCACCGGATGGGGCTATCGTGGCGTGTCTCGAGCAAGAAATCAGGATTTACCTCTGGGCACCTGGCGATATTATTGACAGCACCATTGAGTTCGAGATAAATAGTGAATACAAGACGATAGATAGTGCAGGCGTCAGCTGGGATGGCGAAACACTGAGCTTCATTCCACCGGGGCCTTGGCCAGATGGAGATAGCGTTCTATGCCACCTCATCAATGCCGAAGGGCCTTTTGGCGGCATACCAGAGATTTGGTGGGGCTTTTTAATGGATTACTCCGCGCCGATTATTGTGGCGCTTTCTCCCTCTTCAGATGAGATCGTTGCCGAGATCGATCCGGAAATAGAATTCACTCTGGTCGATTCTATAAGCGGCCTTTTAGCTGGGGCATTCGAGTTAACAATAAACGGAAACACTTATACTATAGAACATCCAGCGCTTGCAAGAACTGTCGATAATTTCGTGTTCTCACCCGAACTTGGGGGAATGCACGTAGCGGGTGGCGACACTGTCGAGGTATGTATTCATGCTGAAGACCTGGCCGATCCCGATTATTGCGGTCCGAATATCCTCGATACTTGCTATGTATTTTATATCGAGGCCGGAGGACCGGAAGCGGAGCTTATCTCACCGGAAGAACTCACCCCTTATGCTTGCGATTCATCAATAGTTATCTTGATCGAGGACCATAATGGTATCGATTGGACAACTCTCGAAATTTCCATAAATGATGAAAACATATTTTACGGCGACTCGCGCGTCACAATTAACATCGATTCTCTTATAATAATGCCCACAATACTGAGTGGAGGTACCCTGCATATAGAACTCCTCGCGCTCGATGACTCGCTGGAGAATTCGACAGAGGGCTATGAGTGGGATGTAGTTTTCGATTTTGAACCACCGGTAATCGCGTGGCTTTATCCATCGCCAGAGACGACCTTAACGACTGTGTCCCCGACCATTCGTTCTTGGGTTAGCGACGAAGTAACGGCCTGGGATTTCGACATCATCCCCTTTGCACCTTCTACGATTTCAGATGATACGGTTAATATAACTCCACCCCTTGCGAGTTTATACGACACATTAGAATATTGTATTGTGGCTTGCGACTCCGCAGTTTGCTCGAATTGCGATACATCTTGCCTTCGGTTTTTCATCGATGCAGCGCCTCCGACTGCCGATTTGGTTTTACCCGGTGATTCGACAACTACAGCTTGTGATCCCCAGAGGATAATCATCATTCTGCACGACCCTTCGGGAATAACAGCAAGCGGGATAATGGCCTTCTTCGGACCGGATACCGTAACTCTCTCGGATGCACGCGTCAGGCTTCATGGTGATTCACTTATTTTCGATCCCGATGGACCTCTTCCATCAGGCGAGATGCGCGTGGGCATTATCCACCTCGAAGACAGGTGGGGCAATACTCTTACTGATTTCGAGACAGTCTTTTATGTTGTTCCCACTCCGATTTATATCGATCTGTTGCCCTCTCCATCGGCAAGCTCTATAACAATATCACCCTCTATTTCAGCCACCGTCGATTCAGCGGATAGCGCATGGCTTCTTATCGATGGGACAACTTACTTCGAAGGCTCAACCGGTTTTTCTTTCGATCTTATCGATATCACACTCGATGCCGAGCTTGCCGGTCTATCATGGACAGCGGGAGACACCGTCTCGGTTTGCGCTTATTCAGCGAATTACGCCGATCTCTGCGGTCCGGCTGTGGCTGAGACCTGCTGGAGTTTCTACATTTTATATTCACCACCAAATTGCGAGATACTCTCCACCGAATGCGGACATTGGACCGCCTGCAGGGATCAAAACATCGAATTCCTTTTAACCGATACAGAGGGAATCGACTCGACGACGATAGAGTTTTCGGTAAACGGGGAGGCCTACGATATATTTGCAAGCTCACTTTCATTCGACCCGATCACCGGGATTCTCGAGTTCATTCCCTCTACAGACTGGTATGGCGATTCGCTGATATTCTGCCTCTTGGCCGTGGAGGACATACTGGGTGCCACTTCGGGGGATACTCCACTATGTTGCACTATGTTCCTAGATTTCGAGCCACCCGAGATCGATGTTAATCCACCAAACGGAAGCTATTTGCCGATTCCTATAGACACCTTCGATTTCACCCTCGAAGATCTCGGTTCCGGTGCTGTTCTAGACAGCGCTTCCATCGAGGGAATATGGTTCTATCTCACCGACGAGGAGCTTTCCTTCTCCGATTATACTGGCTTATTCTATTTTTGGGATATGCTTTCGGTTGATCCGCCTGAGAGCATTACGGTTTGTGCATCCGCATCCGACCTTACAAGCTACTGTGGTCCGAATGACACAACAATTTGCTGGCATTATGGGCTAAATACAACCGCGCCTATTCTTGATCTAATATCTCCAGAAGATGGCTCGATAACGAGTTGCGCAGATGGGCCTCTCGTTTTTACAGCAAACGATCCCGATGGCATCGATACGAATTCCGTGCAATTGGTTCTAAACGGCGAAACCATTTCCGCGCCCAGTCCGCTTTTCGCTTTTGCGGGAGATACTATTCGTTTCGCCCCCGATAGCTTCTGGTCGCATGGTTCAGAACTTTGCGGAACACTGTCTGTTGCCGATCCACTTGGAAGTGTTTCTACTCCCCTCTATTTCTGCTTCACTATCGATACCGAACCACCAATAATAACCTCGGCCGTGCCAACACCTTCGACTTCAGTGTTGGACACCTTTGCGAATATAGTCTTCGTGGCGGAAGATTTCCCGGCAGGTATTGACCATGCCACGCCGATTGTGCTAATCGAGGGCGACACTGCGACATATATCTGGCACGGTGACACTTGCGTCATCGACAGGGCACCATTCGGATTATGTGAGTTCGACACTGTGGATGTCTCGGTTGGGAACCTCGCAGACATGGCTGAATTCTGCGGAGCGAATGTCCTTGCCGACACAGCGTGGAGTTTTATCATCGCCGATGATGACACCTTGCCCCCACATGTGACATCGATATCGCCGGCAGTAAATTTTTCAGGACTGCCCTTTGTAATAACAGTGGAGATCGAGGACACCAGCGGCATAGAAGAGGCAAGCCTCCTTTGGATGCCCGCAGATACTGAAATAGCGCCGCATTCCATAGCGATGATCGAGCTGGAGCCGGGTCTATGGGCAACAACGGAGTCTTTGGATGTCGATTTAATGGCTCTAACTGTGATCGTCTGTGCAACTGATGACGATTTTGACTGCGAGAATCCTTTAGATAGGTCTTTTGGCTGTGACACATTTACTATTACCCTTGCGCCGCTGGCTCTCGATGAATTATATCATTCAAACTATCCTTGGAATCCATCGGATGAATTCGGCCAAGATGTATGCGCCGGCGAGGAATATTCAGGATTTCTTTTCTATACAAATCCTGAAACCGTTTCTATATTCGTAAACGAGATAATAGGTTACGGCGATTCCGTTTCCCGCATAGGCGAATGGGCGGATTCGCTTGTCGAACCGGGTGATACGATATATTTCCCAATATATCTATTTGCCGATGAGGCTGGACACTACTCAGACACTCTATTTTTCTACGATAGTAGGCTCGATTATCCGGTGGCAATCGATACAATTTGGGCAAATGTCGAACTATGCGAGTTTAGGGTATATCCGAATCCATTCACACCGAACAACGATGGTTATTATGATTGGTTAGTCTTCGAGCTTCCGCACGGAAGAGATATCGAGATAAATATATACCGTCTTGAGGGAATGCGAGTGACAACACTCAATGATCAGCCGGGAAGAATATACACATGGGATGGCACCGATGATTTCGGAAAAGCCCAACCTCCGGGGATATATCTCTGGGTTATTCGTATCGACGGCGAAATATTTAAACACGGAAGCGTAACTCTTGCGAGATAGAGGAAAATTATGAGAATTCGATTTTTTAATATTATATTTCTAATATTAGTAGGTTGCATTGTAGCGGATTCCGGCGAGTTCGGTGTTCGAGAAGCTGGAATGGGGCTCACGGGGACCGCGCGAGCACTCGATGCTACATCGCTTTATATGAATCCAGCCTCAGCCGGGCTTGTGCGTTCTAATTGTTTCACTGCCGGCTATGGCAGGCTCGCTTGGGGCATTGGAAATTCGGCAATAGAGCATGGTATAGGAAGCTATGTTTTCCGCCGCAAAGACATAGGCGGCGCGGGTCTGTCCTTTTCGATACTCAATCAGGATGTCAGCTATTACGCCAAGGTAGGGCTTACAGTCGCGCCGGAGTTTCATATCTGGGGGCACAACATTGCATTGGGATTGACCGCCAATTGGTATCAAACAGGCTATCGTCCCTCGAATTTTATCGGCCACGAAGCCGGTCCCGACCCGCTATTTTCCGATGCTACACAAAAAAATGCCCTGGGCCTATCTGCAGGTGCAATAGCGAACATATACAAGGATCTCTGGTTCGGCCTTGTCGCGCGAGATATTAATGAGCCAAATCTCGCGCTTCAAGACACTGTAGCCTACGGCAAACGCCCCATAGAGCTTCAAGGAGGATTCTATTATCCTGTGCACAATTATTTCCGTCCAAGCCTCGATCTGGTGTGGCGAAACGAAACCATCAACAATAATCGGTTCACTAGAACTCGAGTTGGCGTGGAGGCACGCCTTCCGAAGGGTTTTTATGTTCGGGCAGGTTATGATGGCACCGGTATAGATGCTGGCCTCACAATCCATTCAGGCTCTCTCTTCGGTGGTTTAGACATTGATTATGCTTTTGTGTATCCCGTCGAAAAAGACCTTGCCGAAGTCGGCGCGGTTAGCCACCATTTCGCGGTAAGCATCTGGGGCATCGAGAAAAGACCGAAGAAAATCGACCTTTTCGCAGAAAACCTCCAACCTATGCAAAAGCTTACAGCGGGTGTAGATAACACAATAAAGGGAAGTTTAATTAATATTGGAAAAGAACAATGTGATGGCTTTTCCGTTTCGCTTGCCTCACTCGACTCGACCGGTAAATGGAGGGTCATTTATCCTATTAAATACCTCGATGGCCTCGCGCCACACAACTCCGATTCAACCGAATGGAAATGGAAACCAAGCAAATCCGGAAGATATACGCTTCGCATGTCAGTCGATGACGATGGCCAAGAGATACCTTTTATTAACGGAAAAATCCCCGAGAAAAAGGAAGATAACAACTCGATAGAGATAACAATTGATGTTGCGCCTGCAGGCACTTTCGAATTTGCAATCGACCAACGAAAAGCCTATGTAACTCGACTTGAATATGTCGTTGAAGAAATGCCACTCGTCCCGGTTGTTTTCTTTGAACCCGCATCGGCTAAGCTCGATTCGGAAAGCCTCGCTCTGCTTGATATTTATGCCGAACGATTAACAAATAATCCCAATGTGAATCTGGCAATAGAAGGATTCTTCGACCCTTCCGATAACGTAGCATGCACTTCGGCATCGGAACTCGAAATAAAGCGGGCGGAGGCAGTCCAAGAAGCGATTCTAAAGCGAGTCCCCGACTTAGAAAATAATCTCAGAATCTCAAATGAAATATCATGTGTTGAGCCGCGCTACAGAATTAACCCATCAAAGGTCATTCGTGATAAATCGCTTATCGCGGCCGAAAACAGAAGGGCTGAGCTTAAAGTCGAATTCCCAAATGTGGATACGAAAGTAGCTGAATATACTCTCGATGAAAATATGGCCGAAGTGCCAAACAATATTGAAATAGACAAGTCTATTATTAATATTCTCGAGCATAATCAAGATGCTATCTTGATCATCGAGGGAGGATTCACCCCTCAAGAGGACTCGACATTGGGGCTGACTCGTGCAGAGAAATTGCGCGAGGAAATATTCCGTCAAAACTCCGCTTTACTGCCCGGCAAGATCAGGATCTTCCCCGGATGGGATGGCCCAAAAATCAGGGTAACACTCAGCGGTGAAGGGATTTTATGGGCACCGACTACCTCTTTGCCAAGTGTTGTGGGCTTCGAAAATTTAGATCCAACTAGCACGAAAATTGCTATTACACCGACAGATTTCGAGAGAATAACCGTCGATAGCTCGCGTGTTGACATTGTCTCGCCCGACAATCAATTAATTCGACAACTTGTATCGAAAAAAGGGCTGCCTCCTTCCAAAATCGAATGGGATTGGCGCGATGAAGGCGGACACCTTATAAAACCCGAAAGCTGGGTGCGCATCCGTGTGACAACTTTCAATGGAAAGCAGCAAGAGGAATACGTTTCTAGCGGCAAACCGGGGCGGATGCAAGTTAGGGTTAAAGATGTGCAAAGGCGAATACATCGCCTTCTTGTTGTGCAGTTCGTTTTCGATGAGACCGTTCCGACAAACCATTTCCTTGAAAGCCGCCTCGATGGTCTAGCCCATGGAATGGCTACCGAAGCTCGAGCAGGGCTTTCGCCCTCGGTGCATCTTTCCGGTCACACCGATGCAATCGGCTCGGAAAATCACAATTTGAAACTCTCAACACGAAGGGCAAACCGTGAGCTGGCTATCTTAAGGCTCTTCCTCGCTCATCATCTTGGAATCAAATCAACAAGCGAGGTTGACGGTTGGCTTATCGACAAGAACTCCACCCTCGATGCCAGCGGCTATGGGGCGACCGAACCCTATAAACTAATGGCAATCAGCCCCGATGGCGTGGAATTGCTCCTGGGCAATAATACAAATCCACGGGGAAGAACTGTTAATCGAAGAGTAACTGTGGAACACGGCGTCGATGAAGATACTCTCAGGAAATAGGGGGACTTATGGAAATAATGACATTCTCGATTGTAGTACTTCTAGTTATAGTTGGGGTTATTTTTATTGTGAGACTCCATAAAATCGAAAAGAAAAAAAACCGCGAGCTCCTAACTAATATAGCCACAGAACTCAACGCAACAATCGATTTCGGAGACTGGAAAACTCAACCCATTTTTAGGGGTAAAACAGGCGATAATGTGTATGAAATTACGTTTCATGTGGTCAGCACAGGGAAAAGTCAGATAAAATATCTTGATATCAAAACCCCCTTTGAATCAACCGATTTACACCTTTGTATTCGGCGCTATGGAAGTGGTTCAAAGATTCTCAATAAACTCGGCATGGGCAAACAAATCGAAACAGGCGATAGCGCTTTCGATTCAGCAGTCAAAATCAAAGGCGAACCTGAGAGCAGACTTCAAGCCCTAGCATACGATTGGACATTTAAAGACGCAGCATTGAATCTTATTAAACGAAACTTTAGTGTAGATTTTAAACCACCATTCGCAGTAGCCTCTAAGGTTTATAGCAAAAAAAAGGATATGGTTTCACAAATCCTTCAAGCTGATATTAAACATCTCATAGATTTGTCCAATATCTGCAGATAAATGGATATCGCCTCTCTATTCGATTAATTATATCACCCTCCGGGGGCATCGGGATTTCGCGCTTCGCGAAAAATATATCTTCCGCGTGCGCCTAAATCTGCGTCCGGTCGGAACAGAATTGTTTGTTTTGCCTTTATTATTTCGCCCGACCGGACGCCTGCGTTGTGCTTTTGGCACAACGCCCGACACCCCCCTTAGCCCTTGTATATAAACAACTTTTCTTACTCGGGAATATTGATTGAACTATATCTTCGCTTTTATCGCTATTTTTGCTTGATTTACAATCGAGATTGAATAAATTTAGAGGTTATACATTAACGATAACGATAAATTGAAGAGGTCTATGGCAAAAATAATTGCAATTGCAAACCAGAAGGGTGGAGTAGGAAAAACTACGACATCGGTGAACCTCGCTGCATCACTCACTGCAGCTGAAAAAGAGACTCTTCTTATCGACCTCGATCCACAAGCAAACGCGAGTAGCGGTTTCGGGGTTAGAGTCGGCGAAAACACGGCTTCTGTCTATGAAGTTTTACTCGGTTTGATCCCTGCGGAAAAGGCCTTACATCGCTTTGATTATCTTCAACACCTAGCCTTGCTTCCAAGCCATATTCGCCTTGTTGGTGCGCAAGTTGAACTTGTTGATAATCCAAGAAGGGAATACTGCCTTCGAGAAGCTATCGAGCCTATCCGAGACGAATTTAAATATATTCTCATAGATTGCCCTCCCTCACTCGGCCTTCTAACCCTTAATGCGCTTACAACAGCGGACAGTATATTGATCCCCATACAATGCGAATACTATGCTTTAGAAGGCCTCGGTCAACTTCTTACAACATTGAGGTTGGTGCAAAAGGAACTTAATCCCGAACTCTCGGTCGAGGGTGTATTGATGACAATGTTCGACAAAAGATTGAACCTGTCGAAACAGGTTTGTGAGGAGGCTCGGGATTATTTCGGCGATAAAGTTTTCAAGACTATTATTAATCGCAATGTTAGGCTTTCAGAGGCTCCAAGTTTTGGCAAACCTATTTTGCTGTATGATGCAACTTGCATTGGCGCAAGAAGCTATCTTGCTCTCGCCAAGGAGATAATCAATGGGTAAAAGAAACGCTCTCGGTCGCGGTTTAGAGGCTTTACTCCCTGGGTCAGTTTCGGAGGTGCTCTCCGGCGAAGAGGTTTTGAATATTCCGATAGATAATATCTTCCCAAACCCCGAACAACCTAGGAAAATCTTCGATGAAGACGCACTTAATTCCCTTGCGGAGTCCATTCGAACGCAGGGAGTTCTTCAGCCGATACTCCTTCATCGAGCCAAATCAGGATATGAAATAGTCGCTGGAGAAAGGCGCTTCCGCGCCGCCATATTGGCTGGGTTAAAAAGAATTCGCGCCATTGTCATCTCAGAGAAAGATCCACAAGTCCTTCTTTTTTTTAGTTTAGTCGAAAACCTTCAAAGAGAAAATCTAAGCGCTCTCGAAGAAGCCGAAGCCTATAAACGCTTATCTGATGAATTCGACCTAACCCAAGAGCAGATTGCAGAAAAAGTCGGAAAATCTAGATCTGCAGTTGCCAATACCTTGCGTCTTCTGAATCTACCGGAAGAAGTTAAATCATTTTTAACCGATGGGCAACTATCCGCCGGACACGCGCGCGCACTTTTAGCCACCAGCGACGACGAAAGATTGATACGGCTCGCTCATCTGGCGGTCTCGCGCGGGCTTTCAGTTGAAAGACTGGAAATCCTCGCAAGAGAGGATAAACCTTCTCCGAGACACCGCAAAACCGGCTCGACAAAAAAACGATCCAGACATCTAACACCTGAGATCGCTGCCCTCGAAGACGCATTTAAAAGCCATCTTGCGACAAAAGTTAAAATCAACCTTAAACCAAAAGGCGGAACAATCACAATCGAGTTTTTCAATGACGAAGATCTGATGCGAATCGCCGAAATAATATCAGAGGATTAATGCCAACAAAACATGGCTTAACAATATTTTTCGTGCCTCACAACCGCAAAGACTCGGTCAGTATTAGGCTTAAGGGTTGGCATGTTATAGCTGTGACAATAATCCTCGGAATTTCAATAATCCTCTTTCTAATAGGTGTCCTATTAGGAGGGCGTTCTGCCAAGCTGATTGCCGAAAATCGAGCCATTAAAGCAGAAAACGAAATGCTCAGGCAACAACGAGTCAAAATCTTGAAGCTCGAAAAAGAGCTTGCTACTACCTCTGAACTCCGAAAATGGATGCAAGATATTGTCTCCGTTAAAGAAAACAACGAAAACCCACCTGCAACTGCAAATACTAGCAAGATTGGAATAACCTCGCTTTTAGATTCGCCTTTTAAGTCGAGGCTTTTACCGGAATTGGATGAGGCCAGCGAAGCCATCCGCAGACGACGGGATTTCGTCCCAAAAGGACTTCCAGCAAAGGGCGCAATCACCGCTCATTTCGGGGACATGGACAGTAGATTCCTCAAGCCCCATTCCGGTGTGGATATTGCATCTGCCGAAGGTTCCGATGTCCTTGCAACTGCTACCGGTGTGGTTTCAGGGATAATATCCGACCCGGTTTTAGGAAATGCAGTAGAAATAGATCATTTGAACGGCTTCGTCACACGAGATGGACATATGAAGGCAATAATTGCTAAACACGCCTCTTGGATAGAGCGTGGAGATAAAATTGGAACCGTCGGGAGTTCCGGCCGAACCGAGGGCGCACATGTGCATTACGTTGTTACGAAGGATGGCGTGCCTGTTAATCCCGAGGAAGAAAATGAGAAAATTAATGAGAAAGGTCAATATGGCAAAAATGGAAGCTGAACAAAGGCTAAATACAATAATCGGTCCCGGAAGCCGTGTCGAAGGTGACCTCGATGTTCAAGGAGGGCTCCGCGTCGATGGCACTGTCGAAGGAAAAATCACTGCGACAGGCCCATTGACCGTCGGGAAAGAGGGTATTATCAAAGCACCATCGATATCTACCTCGAGTTCCACAATCGGCGGTAATGTCGAGGGTGATATTCTATCCCCGGAGAAAATTCGCATGGAACCCTCCGCGCGTGTGAATGGTAATATCGTCACAAAGGTGCTTATTATCGAAGAAGGAGCTATTTTTTCTGGCAAGTCCAACTTGCCAGAAAAAAATGAAACTAAACCATAAATGTGGATAACCTGTTAATTACTCTGTGAGTCGTTGATTCCAAACGCTTTAAATATGCAGACTTCATCTTAAATAAATTATCCACATCATAACTCACTGAATTAAAGTGAGTTCAAAAAATAACTGGATATTTTTCCACATAGGAGCCGAAAATGGCAATCGATTTGAATAAAATAAAAGAGGCCGAAAAAGAAGCTGAAACGCTTATCGCACAGGCAAAAAAGAGATTTTCTAATGAGCTTACCGAGGCCGAGGCCGAAGCCGAAAACCTTATTAAACAGGCCGAAGCCACCGCTAAAAAAAACATCTCTGACGCAATAGAAAAAGGCCGCGAAAAGGCCCATTCCAAAGCCGAAAAGTATAGAGAAAAACAAAAAACGGCTCTCGTCAAAGTGCGCGAACAAGTCGGAGATAAATCAAAAAGCGCCATCGAAAGAATAATCGAGGTATTTTAATGTCCGTCGTTCCTATGAAAAAAATCGGGATGGTCGCCCATTCCTCTGATTTCGACAGATTAATCGATTGGTTAGCCGACATGGGCGTCGTGCAGATATCACACTGCGAAGGCGAACCCGCTGAAACTGCCAAAAAAATCGAGGGCGAAATAGCCACCATCGAAAGAGCAATAGCCTTCCTGGAACAAACAATCGAGAAAAAACCCGATAACCTAAAACTCTCTATCTCCGAACTCGATGAACTCGCGGGGAAATACCCCTTGGACAAAAAACTCTCTGAGGCCGAAGGCCTTCGCAAGACCATAGAAGACCTTGCTTCGAAAAAAACCTCACTTCAAATAGCCATTTCCTCTCTCCAACCTTACGCGCCCTTGCCTTATAAATTCGAGCAACTCCAAGGCTTGGACTTTGTGGGCATTCGCATGGGCTTTATCCCGAAAGTCTTCGAAACCGAACTCGAAGACTTTAACCACGAGCTTTGTGAAAAACTTATATTCAACTCCGATTCGAACGGATTTTTTACCCTATTCATTTATCATTTGTCAACCGAATCCAACGTCGAGCAATTCCTCGATTCCACTGACTTTGCAGAATTCCATTTTGGAAAGCACACCGGAACTCCAGCTAATGAGCTAACCGAATTATCATCCGATATTTCTTCAGTTAAAACCGAACTCGAAGCAAAAAAAGCGGAAACACAAATAATGGCGGAGGAGGTTCTCCCCTATCTCGAAGCCCTTCGTGGCTATCGCCTACTCGAACTTGCTCGTGCAAAACTCGAGGGTTATGCAGAACAAACCCAGAGCACGCTTTTCCTCTCAGGCTGGATCAAAGATACCGATTTCACACACCTTTGCGAATCAACTCTTAACAAGTTCGATGCTGTCGAAATCGCCGAAATTGCCCCCGGTGAAGGCGACGTACCCCCTGTTGCACTCAAAAATCCACCGGTAATCGAGGCCTTCGAGGTTATCACCGATCTCTATGGCCGCCCGCGCGCAGGTATGATCGATCCGACACCTTTTATCGCACCGTTTTTCCCAGTCTTCTTCGGTCTATGTCTCACAGATGCCGGCTATGGCCTTTTATTGGCGCTGTTTTCCGGCGGGATTCTGGCGTTTGGCAAAATGGGTGCCGGCACGCGCAAATTCATGAGGTTTATTCTATATTCAGGCTTAACGACTGTCATAATTGGCGCTCTTGCGGGCGGATGGTTTGGCATCGACCTCGCGTCGATGGACAACGGCGTCGCGCGCGCGCTGTTATCGATCAAGGTATTCGATCCGCTGGGCAATGCTATCGAGTTCTTTGCGGCGAGCATATTTCTGGGCGTGATTCAGGTCTCGGTGGGATTCGTTTTGAGCGGTGTGATCGGTTTCCGTGAGGGACTGAACACGGCGCTCAAGGCGCGTGCGGTGCTACTATCGATGTCGTGGGTAGCCGTGACTATCGGCTCCGGGGTTTTCGTCGCGAATTATCTCGTGCCGGATGCTATGGCGGCGGTTCTACCGGCAGGTTTGGGCATGCTTAAATTCGGCGCGATTGGAATCGTTGCTTTCTCGCTGGTTCTGGGTGTTCTCGGAAAACGCGGGCTTGGGGCAGCTATTGCCGATGGTCTCGGCTTCGATGGCCTTTATGGTATTGTAAGCCTTTTTGGCGATCTGCTGTCATACGCGCGAATATTGGCGCTCGGGCTTTCGACCGGAGTTATCGCGGGAGTGATAAACATAATTGCGAAGGAGCTGGCGTCGATGATCCCCGGCGTGGGAATAGTATTCGCGGCCTTGTTGGTGATTGTCGGCCACGTGGCTTACACGGGGCTTTCGGCGCTGGGGGCGTTTGTTCACCCGGCGAGACTCCATTTTGTCGAGTATTTCACAAGATTTTATGAGGCGGGCGGCGAACCGTTCGAACCCCTAGAACGCAAAATCGAAGGTGTGGAGATTGTGGAGTGAAAGGAAAATAATTTATGGTAATGGATAAAAAGCGCACGGCGAAGATAGAAAAGATAGCCGAACGATTTGGAGTTACAAATATCCGAATATTCGGTTCCTATGCGACCGGAACGGCAAAACCGGACAGCGACCTCGACCTGTTGATAACGTTAGAGCCGGGACACGACCTGATCGACCTTATCGGTTTCAAGCAGGATGTCGAGGAGATATTGGGAATTAAAGTCGATGTCGTGACCGAAGGAGCTTTGATCTCTTACTTCCGCGACCAGGTTTTAAGAGAGGCCGTGGCAATATGAACAGGGACGCCGTTAGAATACGACATATTCTCGATGCCATCGACAAAATCGAAGCACTGGTTTTGCGGGGGCGGGAAAAATACGACTCCGACGAAACGATCAGGGATTCGATTATTCGAAAGCTGGAGATCATTGGAGAAGCGGTAAAATATGTTTCTACCGAGCTTAAGAATAAATACACTCAAATCGAGTGGAAACGCCTTGCCGGAATGCGTGATGTCTTGATTCATCAATATTTCGGCGTCGATATAAATATTATTTGGGATGTTGCTAATAAACGTATTCCCGAATTAAAATCGAAGCTGAAAGCTATCGCTGAAGATATCGGGGAACCAGAATAATGATGCCGAGCCGTTCGAACGCAAAATCGAAGGTGTGGAGATTGTGGAGTGAGAACATACTTTAGAAATTATTTAAGTTGATTTTATTGTGAAAAACGCAGTGCTAAAATACATAGAAGACTTCTCGCTAAACGGAAGTCCTGACCTGTTCACAGAGCAGGCAGTGAAATGTTCAAAGCTCGATTATATCGAATATGCAAATAAAAGAATACCCAAATTTGTCAACGAATTTTGGACGTCGAAGCAAAGGCAGGCAGAGAGAATACACGAAATATCATATCGAGCTTGTTTCAAAGCGCAATTGCCTCGATTTTTTATCGACCTGCTAACTGTCGAGGGCGATATCGTCTACGACCCTTTTTGTGGTAGGGGAACGACGGTTATAGAGGCCGCGTTGTTAGATCGAAATATTATTTCGAACGATATTAATCCGTTGAGTATTGTTCTTACCAAACCTCGATTGTCGATTCCTTTGATCGAAACAGTTAATGAGAGGCTTCTTGAAATACCTTGTTGTCATGAAAATAAAGCGGATATAGATTTGACGATGTTCTTCCACTCGAAAACAGAAGCCGAAATCGTATCTATTAGAGAGTATTTAAAAAGGAAAAAAGAAAATGGCGCCGAGGACGAGGTAGATTCCTGGATACGCATGGTCGCGACCAATAGGCTCACCGGCCATTCGAGCGGTTTTTTCTCGGTCTATACGCTACCTCCAAATCAGGCAACTACGCCCGAAAGCCAAAAGAGGATAAACGAAAAGAGGAATCAGGTTCCCGAA
>JAGLDC010000022.1 GCA_023145965.1 bacterium
AAAGCGTGCCGACGATTTCGGGGTTTTCGTCCAACTCGATATCTACCCGTTCACCGAGAAATTCGAGTTGATTACCGGAGCCAGATACGACATGCACGACTCAAAAGACGATCTGGCGGGGATCGAATATAACGAAAGCGCATTTAATCCGAGGATAGCGGCGCGCTATTTTCTGAGCGATAATTTCACCTTGCGCGGCTCGTTCGGAAGCGGTTTTCGCGTGCCTTACCTTTTTTCCGAAGACCTGCATCTATGCGCTTCATCGCCGCGAATCTATAAGGGAAGCGATCTTAAGCCGGAGAAAGCATCGAGTTTCTCGCTGGGAACCGATTATATGACCACCGGAATCGAAATGGGAGTCGGCTTTTTCTACACGAAGATAAGCGATAAGGTTTAATTCATCGAACCGGGCGGTGGAGATGTGCCGGCGGGCTTCGATTTCAGGTGGGCGAATGTCGGCGAGGCCACAACGATGGGTTCCGAGGTGTTTTTCAGGGGTTCACCGCTGTCATGGCTTAGCTATAACGCCAACGCCGTTTATACGAACGCCCGTTTCGACGAAAAACGCGATCCCGACATAGACGATAGCGACAGAATCCCGCGTTCGCCGGATTTAACCGCCTATGGCGAGTTGATGTTCAAAATGGGGCGGGCCAATTTGAGCACGAGTGTCAATTTCACCGGCAGCATGTTCATCGATCACGTGCCCGAGGAGGACGAAACCAATTACATATTGGAAAAGACCGATCCATACGCGACTGTGAACGCCCGAATCGGCTACAGGATAAATCGATTGGTAGAGCTTCAGTTGATCGCAAAGAATCTTTTCGATTATACGCAGCCGACGCGCGACATAACCGACGCCGCGTATATCTATGCGCCGTTGAT
Source organism: bacterium (assembly GCA_023145965.1). NCBI lineage: Bacteria > bacterium. The sequence goes on from JAGLDC010000022.1 coordinate 889, forward strand.
TGGCCGCCAAATATCGGCGGGGATAACTATCGATCTATAGATTGAGATTCCTGAAAAACGGCAAATTGTTCCATCGTAGGGGCGACCGGCCAGTCGCCCCTACAAATCGAGATTTACGACATCGCCGGGCGAATGGTTGCGCAAATCTTCGTCGATAATTCCATAGGGGACGCATATATGCGTCCCCTACCACCGGTCCGGTCGTTGAGTAAAGTCGAAACGCGGTCGTTCTGGTATTGCGCACTCATTCACGCATTCGTGATAATCTGGATAAACCTTGTGGCTGTCCTTCGCCAGAATGCAGATAATTTCGGTGTCGGCGTCGCCGACTTCATCGAGGTTTTCGCCCGTCTTTTCGTGCGAACAGAGGAATAATCTCTTGCGCAAAAACGAAGGTTTGGATATTCTCCCGCTTTATTTTGCCGGTAGGCCGACTGGTAACAAATCTTGCAATCTATTCAGATTTGTTAGATCGTTTCAGTTACTACTTGCTTGTGAGAGCAATTTCCGCAGCGTTGACAATTTGATATGCTATTGGCGAAGCTGTCAACAGAGGATGAGTTCCCACTTGGAAAGTAGAGATTTCATAGGCCCTTGTCTTATGTTGAAGAAGAGCGCCGATGAAATTAATTATTTCACCGATAGATGGTCCGCCGAAAACTTGTCCGCCAATCAAAACCATTGTATCTTTCTCGAAGATCAGTTTCACGCCGATTTTTTCGGCACCGGGGATACATCCGGGATGCCTATTGACAGAAGTAAATTTGCCGGTTGCGACCTCGATATTCATTTCTTTTGCGATTCTTTCTGTCATACCCGCTGACCCCACTGCCAAATCGCCTATCATTGTGCAGAAAATGCCTATTGCACTTGTGTTTCTGCGACGAACACCGAATAGGTTTCCTGCAGCGATTCTCGCTTCGGAAGTTGCGATAGATGCCAGGCGAATATTCGAGGGCGTTCCGCTCAAGGGGCATTTCTTTGCAGCGCAATCTCCAACCGCAAAAATATCTTTATTGTTGGTTCTCATAAACTCATCGACTTTTACGCCGAGACGTCTATCTGCATCCAGCCCAGTGTTTGCAGCAAGCTCGATATTAGGAATTACGCCGATCCCCGCAATAACGGCATCGGCTTTTATGGTCTGGCCGTCATCCAACTGCACAGATTCGACTTTGCCATCTCCTAAAAGCTTTTCCACTTTCCTGTTATTCAAGACTTTAATCCCTCTCTCTTCGAGTTTCTTTTCGATAAGAGTGCTAATCTCATCATCGGCGGCAAACAGAAGACATTTGGGAAGAAGCTCGACTACTGTGACATTTGGGATACCTCTCTTTTTGCATTCATCGGCAAATTCGAGACCAATAAAACCACCGCCGATGATTACAACATCTTTTGCCAAACTCAAAGTGCTCTGAAGTTTCTTGAGATATGGGACTTCTTTTTGAACGACAAATGCGTTTTCCAATTCACAACCGGGAATTGGAGGCTCCAAAGGCAACGAACCGGTAGCTATGATCATCTTCTCGTAATCGAAAGTTTTGCCGCCCTTGGTGTTGACTACCTTTTTATCTTTATCTATCGAAGCCACTTCATCGATAAGCAAATCGATGTTCTTCGTTGTGAGCACGGTATCTGGGATGATATTCTTGTCGATTTCGCCGAGAGTTCCAAAGATGTAGGGAATCCCACAGGGAATCATTACCTTTTCATTCTTGCGAATGACCGTGATCTTCTTTTCTGGATAATATCTTCTCGCAGAAATTGCCGCCGCAATACCAGCCGCGCTTCCACCGACAATAAGAATTTCGATTTTCTCGTTCATTATTTTACCTCCACTTTGGTTTTAAAAAAGGTTCCTTTTATTACATTATCTAGCTGTATCATTATATATATTACATGTATAAATTTTAACTTTTGATTGTATTTATTTTTAAGCTCAACGAAAGGAAAAGTTTTAAATATTTTATAATTTATTTGGCATTAACTCTAAAAAATCTTCACTACTGTTTCCGCCTTTAAAATTTTGGTATTTTTTACTGCTTAGAATATCGGCTTATTGCTATTGTTTTCATGGTACTATCGATGATAACCACTATCATCGATTTTATAAGCGTAAAACCACTTTTATCTGGTCATATTTATACAAATTTACATTTTGCAGTTTTCCGATAGCATCACTTTTAATAGCGAAAACACACTTGCGAGCTAATTTTGGGGATAATTTTATACGATCGAGTATTCTTCGCTCACTGATAGTATTTTCGCGGTGAAACTTAAATCTAGTATTGAGACAATATAAAAAGGCCCCTTTTGGGGCCTTTCCATTTACAATAATAATTGGCTTTTAACTCGTTACGTTCAGCGTGTCGAGTCGGATATGTGGGACAAGGTAACTTCCCCATACGAGTTCCTGTTTATTGCCGATAGCGGATATTTCTTTCATATCTGAATAAATATTCCCTGCGATGCTAGCATTCTTAACTCTTCCTACCAACTCGCCTTTTTCTATTTTAAAAGCTGTTCCCACGGGATTCGAGAAGGCTCCTGAAATAATGTTTCCCTGCCCAAGACCGAGAACACCTTCGACTAACAAACCTTCTTCGACATCGGAAATCATCTTTTTATATGGTATATCTCCGGTAGCAACCGCGAGATTCGACAGAGATGGAATCGGCGGCGAAAATATGCCTCTTTCGCCGCACCCATTGGTTGAACGACCAGCTTTCGCGGCGGTTACAATATCGAAAATGAAATTTTTAAATACGCCATTTTTTATAATATCAATACGTTGTTTGGCGACACCCTCATCATCGAAAGGAGTGCTTCCGAGCCTCCTGTTAAGTGTGCCGTCATCATAGATTGAGAACTTATCATCGAACAGTTTTTGGCCCTCTTTTCCAACGAGAGGAGAAGATTTTGAATAGACCGATCTTCCATTAATTGCCGCACGAATGGGGAGAGTCAACACCATGGAACCTTTTGGATCGAAGACAACTGGTATTTTACCCGCTGAAATCGTCACTATGTTATCCGCAAGCTCCATTTTTCTGTGGAACAGTTCGGTCATCTTACGGATTTCTTCTTTCATATCGGGAAGATGCGTAGAGCCGGAGCCATCACCAACCATGAAAACATCGCCCTCTTTCACGCGGTTTAGGAATCCTCCCCATGATATAATAGTCTTGGAATAGCCGTTTTCGAGACCGCTGGTGTTTGCGATTTTGACCTCAGCAATCATCTTCTGTGCTTCAAAGGATAGATCAGCGACATCTCTATACCTTTCACATTGTGCGATGAACATCTTTCCGTATTCGATAAGGTCTTCGATTGAGAGTTCGGTCAGGGCTTTATCGAATATGTTGGGCAAATTGAATTTTTGTTGTCCGGGAAATTCAATATCGACTCGCTCGCCAAAACCAGCTGTAGCAATGGCGTTATCAATCATAGTATCAATTCCGTTGATGTCGGTTGTTGCCGCAAAACCGATCTTACCGTTTTTTATCACTCGAAGGGAATATCCTTCTTTTTGAACCACAGTCGAGCGCTTGAGTTTCCAGCCTTCATAGCCTATCTCGGTCAGATGGGATTTTATATAGAAAATCTCTGCGCTATCGACGCGTTTTTTTACCTTTTCCAATATTTTCTGCATTATTTACCTCCGATGATAACATCTTTTATCTTGATATGAGGTGCGCCGAAACTCACCTTAGCGGATTGACCACCCTTCCCGCAATTACCTCCACCCTTGGCCCAAATAAAATCGTTACCGATGTCTGTGATGTCCATCAGCGTTTTAAAGAGATTCCCCTGAAGCACGACATTACGAACCATCTCGGCTATCTTGCCATTGCGGATCATATAAGCATAACCAGCGGAGAATGAAAAATTCTCCATCATTGTCTGGCCACCGTAGGCATCGATGCAGTAAACACCGAGTTCTATATCGGAGATCATTTCCTCAAAAAGAACAGTGCCGTTTTCGATAGCGGTGTTTGTCATCCTTACTATCGGGGAGCTAGAATATCCATCGGCGCGTGCGTTACCTGTAACCTCTTCGCCCATCTTGGCGGCGGTTTCGCGGTTATGAAGTCTTCCCACAAGAATGCCGTCCTTGATGAGGTAATTTTTCTTGCAGACAACACCCTCATCATCGACGACTATCGTTCCTCGAAGTTGTGGCATTACGCTACCATCTTCGAATACATTCAACTCTGGTGGGCCGAAGCGTCTTCCAAGAGTCATCATCTCACGAGCCTGTGGATTGTCCATTATGAAATCGGATTCCGAAAGATGTCCGAATGCCTCGTGGATAAATACTCCCGCCAGCTTAGGATCGAGAACGACGGTATATTTACCAGCTTTGACTTCATCGGCATCTAAAAGTTCATCAGCTGTTTTTCCTACCTTCGCTAACGATTTGGCTTTGTCGAGAATATCGCCATAGCTTTCGCGGCTCGACCAAGAATCATGACTGGATTGAACATTGTCGCCTTCGCGCGACATAGCGCGAGCAATCAGCACAATATCCAGCCTTTCTCGAAGGAAGTAAGTTCCTTCGGTATTGGCAAAGCACACGCGCGACACGCTATCGCCATAGGTAACACTCGTGTCGATCAACCTCTTCCCAGATGCCTTGAGTATTTGGTCGTAATTTTTAATCAGATCGTGCTTTTCTTCTATAGAGTGATTCCTTGGATCATCTTTAATATCGGCCTTAATTTCCATATCGATCGCAGGAACCTTCGCTAAACTAATAGGTTCTTCCGGTTCGATAGCTGCACTGCTAACAAGCGCTTCTTCGACTCGTTTTTCCAGATCGTCGAGGGAATTAAAATTAACGACACCCCATCCACCACCATCGACTACAGCCCTAACACAACCTCCAATATCTGTGGAAGCGGCTATTTTATCAACCTCGCCGTTTCTATAGCTAATCGAGGAATTCGTTGAATCCTGGACTCGAATCTCCACATATCCTCGTGCTTTTTCAAGCGCTTTTTTCAATCGCTCGCGCATATTACCTCCTGAAATTTAGATTTATAATTTCTTAATGAGAGAGTATAATAATATAATCTCAAAAGGTCAAATTCGAGGAAGCAATAATCGATTGAGAAAAATTTTCGTTTCAATTATCCTCGTTAAAACGGCATCTCCACTTCGACATTTAAAGCTCTGCGTCGAAAATAAAAAATATGCGGCCCCCCCTGGGGGAGGGAGGCCGCGGGGGTCGCGTAGGTGTGATAGATATGGAGGGTTTCTATTGGGGCAGCGGGCGCTGCCCCTTTTAAATAAAGGCTTTCGCCCTTTACTTCCTTTTTCTCATGAATGCGGGAATCTCGTAATCATCAGGAGCAAAAGAACTTATCTTTGGGCGCTCTTCAATGATCACTGCAGCCATTTCCGCTTCATTTTCGGTTTCGTTTTTAGCCTCCTTTGTTTTGCTCTTAAGTTCGATATCGTCGAACTTGGGAGGCATATATGTTGGAGCAACCTTTGGCACAGTATTTTCCTTATCTATTGATGGGACATTCGTGGAAAAGATGTCTCCTGCTGGCTTGCTCGATCGGGAGCCATCAAAAGCTCGGCTTCTCTTGTTCGAGCGGTTAAATCCAGCCGCAATCACCGTTACACGCATTTCTTCTTTAAGCTCGGGATCGACGACAGTTCCAAATATGATATTCGCTTCACTGCCAGCCGCTTCCGAAATAAGTGTGGATGCTTCGTTGATCTCCATGAGAGACATGCCTGGGCTACCTGTAATGTTAATTAGAACACCTTTGGCACCTTCGATGGACATGTCCTCGAGGAGACTACTCGATATGGCTCCTTTGGCGGCTTCGAGCGCGCGGTTATCGCCTTCGGCGATACCAGTTCCCATAAGGGCGTCACCACCCATACCCGACAGCACACTCCGAACATCGGCGAAATCAAGGTTGACCATACCAGAGATTGTAATAAGGTCACTTATTCCGCGTGTAGCGTGGTGAAGTATCTCATCGGCAATTGCAAAGGCTTCTATAATTGGAGTATTTTTCTCAACAACGCTGAGAAGCCTTTGATTCGGGATGACTATCAGTGTATCGACGGAGTCTTTCAAGGAATCGATTCCGTTTTCGGCATTTTGTGCTCTCTTCCTGCCTTCGAAATCGAAAGGCTTTGTCAGAACTGCAACAGTCAGTGCTCCTATCTCTTTCGAGCAAATTTCGGCAACAACACTCGCTGCGCCAGTTCCTGTTCCGCCCCCCATTCCTGCGGTAATAAAAACCATATCAGACCCAGTCAATACGCTGAGAAGCTGATCACGGTCTTCTTCGGCGGCCTTACGACCGACCTCCGGATTCCCGCCGGCACCGAGGCCTTTGGTAATCCTCGTTCCGATTGAGATCTTCTGAGTAGCGCTACTGCGTGTTAGCGCTTGCTGATCTGTGTTGACATAGATAAACTCCACTCCCCTCAATCCTGCAGCAATCATTCTTTCCACTGCGTTACCGCCTGCTCCACCGATACCGACGACCTTTATTTTAGCCGGTCCAGCGATTTCTTCGTTCTTTTCAAGTTCGAATACCACCTTGCACCTCCTATTGGTGTTGGATATTATGAAATTTACTAACTTCCATTAGATCTTCCTTATAAACCATTTTCGTATTCTAGATAGAAAGTCTTTTTTTGATTCGGAAACCTCTATTCTGTGTCTCCTGTCAGAAGCTGACAAAATGGCACCAACAGCTCCTGAAAAAATTGGTGATCTCGCGAGATCAGGAACATCGCCTGATAGATTCGGAGCGCCAGTTCTAACGGGCATCTCGAAAACACGCTCAGTCAACTTCACGACATCGCGTATAAGCGAAGTCCCGCCGGAAATAACTATTCCTGCAGACAGTTTATTAAGTAAACCGGCTTCGAATATAGCATCTTTACAGAGTATCAAAATTTCCTCAAGCCTAGGTTCTATAATATGGGTTAGGAATTTGCGTTCTACGGATCTTGCTTCTCTTCCTCCGATTCCCGGAATGCTAACCACCTCATTGGATTCTACATTTTCTTCTATCGCCGAGCCAAAATCCAATTTAAGCTGTTCTGCCGAATCGAAAGGAAGCGAAAGACCTACGGTTAAGTCCTTAGTTACGGACTCTCCGGCATAACCGAAGCTATACGCCCATATAAGCGTTCCTCGGGAGAAAATACCTACTTCCGTGGTTCCACAACCTATATCCACGACTGCAACTCCAATCTCGGCCTCATCTGGGGTTAGTATAGCCAAACCCTCGCCATGGATCAAAGCTGCCTGTCCATCGGGTATAATGCCTGCCCTCTCAGAGGTTTTATCTAGGTTAACAAGCAAACTTTTCGGCACCATCAACAAGCCTACATCAGCCTCCATCCGAACCCCACTCATTCCAATTGGATCAGTGATTCCCCCTTGACCATCGACAATAAATTCGCGAACAACGGAATCCACAATTGCTGCTTCGGGAGGTATAACTATAGCCCTCGATGCTTGCAGCACCTCTGAAACATCAGTAGCAGAAATAACATCTCGGTCTTTAGGTATGGCTGTAATACCTCTGCTTGCAAAAGTTCTTAGCCTATCTCCTCCAACGGCGATAAAGGCCTCTTTCACCTCGATATCAGCCATCTTTTCAGCATCGGTTAAAGCGGTCACTACAGCTTTCTGAGCCTTTTCAGCATTTACGATATTGCCACGAACTACACCTTCGGATCTGGCAGAGCCGATACCGAGTAAAATGAGTTCGCTACCGAGTCTCTCTTCGGCAATAGCCACCTTTGTTGAGTGGCTTCCAATATCTAACCCGACATAGATTTCTTGCATAATGAGCCCCAAACTTTTTCTTTCGAACCTTTTTCTATTTTTACAACAGCCTGATCCGAATACCTTAAATCTATTTTTGAAACCGAAGCGCGATTTGTTCCCATGTCGTTCAGAATGGCCGACAACCTTTGGAACCTAAGCTCCGGATCTGTTCTTCCAAATTCCACGGCTATGCCATCACCTCTCAGAATTGCAGTGATTTCCATAGCTTCAGACACATGAATTTCGCTTAGTTTATCTAGGAAATATGGCGCGGTTTTTTTAATTTTTTCATAAAAAGCCAAACCAGTTTTCACTTTATTTTCTTCCAGGATTCTATATTGAGCAACTGGTTTTTCAAAATTTTCACAAGTCAAAACAACTAAATTCGGTATTTGGAATGGTTCGTCGAAGGGTATAATAAGCCCCTTATCTGTTAATCCCCAGATTTTATCGGCGGCAAAAAGCAGGATTGGGTATTCCTCACATAAGATGACATCGACTTTTCCACCCCATCGTCTGCGTATCTCCGCCCAAGCTACTTTAGGATCTGCTTCGAGCATATTTTCTGTTTTTTTCTTTGGAATAGTTAAGATATGTTCACCTTCGTCGAAAGGCAGTAATTCAATGACAGATTGGCGGGGAATCCTATTATTACCGGCTATATTTATTGTCTTAATGTAGAAATCTTCGTGTAACGCAACAAAAGCGCCACCTACAATTATTATTGCAGGTATTGCAAGTCGAAGTATATGTTTTAGCATCTTTTTCATTGCTTTGTAAAACCAATTTTAATAATTTCCAATTCGAGCTTAATTCCAAATTTCGTGTAGATACTATTTCTGATCTTTTCAATTAGTTCGAGGACGTCCGAAGATCTCGCGCCCTTCTGTGTAACGATGAAATTAGCGTGGATATCGCTAACTGAAGCCCCTCCAACCGAGAGGCCTTTAAGACCGGCCATATCTATGAGTCTTCCGGCATGATCACCTTCGGGATTTTTAAAGACGCATCCTGCGGATTGCATCTGGAGAGGCTGCGAATCGGCTCTTTTCTTAAGTATTTGATTCACCTCTGAATGCAATTCTGATTGATCTCGTTCATTATTGAAAGAGAAAACAGCCGAGAAAATAACAGCCTTTCCACGAAGAGAAAATTTCCTATAATCGAACGCTTCTGCAAGGTCGGCTGAAAGTTCTTTCCCATAAAGATCGAAAGCAGAAAGTGAATATGCTTTCTCCCCCACCGAATACCCCCATGCACCAGCATTCATAGCAAGGCCACCACCTATGCTGCCCGGAATACCAGCCAACCCGAGGGCATCGGCGAAGCTTTTTTCTATACTGATTTGGACGAGTGTATCGAGAGGGGCCTGCGCACCGGCTTCGAATTTACCATTTCCAAGACAAATTACGCTACAATTTGCAATCGAGATAAGCGCACCTCTGAAACCATCGTCATTGGCGAGCAGATTGGTTCCCCGGCCTATCGGAAAAACCGGGATATTGTTTTCTGCCATTATGTTCAACGCTTTCGATGTCTTTTCCGGTGAATCGGGTGAAATCATTAGATCGGCTGGACCACCAGTTCCATAATTAGTGAAACGGCTAAGCATGACATCCGTCTCGAAGCTTACATTTGCCTCTTTCAATGCCGATAGTATTAGAGCTTTATTTTTCAAACCTTCCTTAATCCTTTTTCTTTTAGTAACTCGTAAAATTCGTTAATTGATTTGTATATGTCACCCGCACCAAACGAAATCACAATGTCGCCCGGTTTGACTACATCGAATAGTTTTTGAGGAACATCTTCCTTTTCAGGAACATAATAAACTTCTCTATGGCCATAATCCTTGGCCGCACGATAAACCAGCTCGGCAGTGACACCGGGAATAGGATTTTCACGGGAAGGATAGATACCCGTAACTATCAAAACATCGGAATGAAGGAATGCTTGCCCGAAATCCCCTGCAAAATCTCGAGTTCTAGTGAAAAGATGCGGTTGAAAAACAGCAATTACTCGCCTATCATAACCCAGTTTAGCGCCTTGAATCGTTGTTCTTATTTCGGTAGGATGATGCCCAAAATCGTCCACAACAATTATATCCTCGGCCTGCCCGATAATCTCGAATCTCCTATGAACCCCTCGGAATTTTTTAATACCTTCTTTAATATCGGAGAATTCCATCCCCATTTCGAGGCCCACTGCAATTGCGGCAAGTGTATTTTTAACATTATGGAGACCGAGAAGGCTCATTTCAATTTCTCCAAAGTGCTGCCCTCTTGATATAACATCGAATTTACAGCAGTTGCCCTCGAATCTGATACGTGTTGCTCTGAGGTCGCTTTGTGTCGAAAGACCGTAGGTTACCACTCTACGATTAATCTTAGGAAGAATTTCCTGAAGCGAAGCCTCATCCAAACATAGAATAACCGCGCCATAAAACGGCACTTTATTCATAAATTCGAGAAAAGCTCCTGTAAGGTCATCCATATCGGTGTAACACTCCATATGCTCGGCCTCGAGGGTAGTGACAACTGCCAAGGTAGGCATTAGCTTAAGGAAACTTCGGTCAAATTCATCGGCCTCTGCGACTAGATATTCAGAGGTGCCTATACGCACATTGGTTCCGAGATTTGTTACTCTTCCTCCGACTATTATTGTCGGATCGAAATCTCCAGCCGATAGGACCTCCCCCACTAGGCTTGTTGTAGTTGATTTGCCATGAGTTCCGGCAACTGCAATACCAAATTTCATCCTCATAAGCTCGGCCAACATCTCGGCACGTGGGATAACAGTGATCCCCCCATCGATGGCAGCCCTCACCTCTATATTTTCCGAAGCAACAGCGCTGGAAACTATTACTACATCAGCCTCGCCGATATTCTCTGGATTGTGACCCCTGAAGAACTTCGCACCTCGGTTGACAAGGTGTTCTGTGACCTCGTTTTCGATAAGATCAGAACCACTAACCGTATATCCGAGATTCAATAGAACTTCAGCAATACCAGACATACCACTGCCAGCAATACCAACAAAATGCAATTTTTTTATTTTATGAAACAGGGTCAATTATTTTTCCTCATTCTTTCCTAAACCGTCGATTAATTTAATTATTTCATTTGTGGCCTCAGGCTTTGCTAATTCTTTCATTCCTTTGGACATCTCGCCTAACTTATTGCTATCACAGGTTATCGACATAAATACTTTCGCAATCTCATTACCATCAAGCTTGTCATCCTGTATGATAACGGCGGCCCCTTTTTTCTCGAAGGCTTCGGCGTTTTTTTTCTGATGGTCACCGGCTGCAAAGGGATATGGCACTAAAATAGCCGGAATACCATAACAAGCTATCTCACTCAAACTTAATGCGCCACAACGGCTTACTACCAAATCGGCAATTTCAAATGCTTCGCACATAGTAGTAATAAAAGGAACAATGATTACATCCTCATAGGATTTACTTAATTTGGCAAGTATTCCATAATATTTGTTCTTTCCGGTTTGCCACAGGATAGACCACTCTTCGGGTTTGCCGCCGGTTTGTATAAATTCAAGCACAGCCTTATTTATCTTCATAGAACCCTGAGAACCACCGGTGATGAGAAGAATCTTTTTCTTTGAGTCGAGAGAGAATTTCTCCAAAATCTGCTCCTGTTTCTTATCGGAGCATTCTGCATCGACCGGATTACCAGTTTCGACAATGTGAGATTTCTTCCAGAAGAACTGCTTAGAGCCAGAGAGGCCAATACACACAATATCGGCAAAAATGCTCCCAACGCGGCTTGTTAACCCAGGATAACTATTCTGTTCGCATAATAAAAGTGGGCGACCAGTAAGCCATGAGGCCAGTATTGCTGGCCCAGCAGCGTATCCACCTGTTGCAACAACAACACCGATGCGTTCCTTTTTAATTATCTTTATTGTCCGAAATATTGATTTTAAAAGAGCAAATGGAAACCTAAACCAGTTAAGTGATGGTTTCCTCGATAATGGCACAACAGGCAACATCTCTAGCCTAAAACCCTCACGAGGAACCAATTCGCTTTCGAGACCTCGTGATGTCCCAACAAATATGATATCAATTTTTGGCTGGTGGAACTTGAGTC
>JAGLDC010000023.1 GCA_023145965.1 bacterium
GGCCTGGTGGAACTTGAGTTCCCGAGCAATATTTAATGCTGGGATCAAGTGTCCTCCTGTTCCACCGCCTGCGAACATCATTCGCATTTAGACTTCCAATCTGATTTTGATCGTTTAATAAAATAGTTTTCTCCATCGAAACTGTCGCGTGAGACGAGATATTCAGTAAAATTCCACAAGAAGCCATAGTAACCACAAGAGCGGAACCTCCATAACTAATAAAAGGTAATGGAATTCCCGTTGTAGGTAATAGCTTCAGCACCACTCCTACATTCAATGTTGCATAGACAAAAATCATCGAGACAAGGCCGATAGCGAGATTGCATCCAAACCTGTCTGGTGCACGCATGGCAATTTTTATACCTCTCCAACAGAAAAGAAGGAATAGAGCCATTACAATGATCGTTCCTGCGAAACCCAATTCTTCACCAATGACAGCGAAGATGAAATCGGTGTGAATTTCCGGCACATAGAATAGCTTCTGGACACCATTGCCTATTCCTTTACCGATTAAACCTCCGGTTCCGATAGCTATCAGGGATTGATTAATCTGGAATCCGGAGCCGAGTGGGTCACCACCCTGTAAGAATGTGACAATTCTTACGCGAGCATGATCGGAATGAGCCATTCCGAAGGCAAGAATACCCGCAGTGGGTAACCCTATATATGCTAGGAACCTCATTGGAACACCAGCCACGAAAAACATAATGACAGTTACTATTGTTAAAGCTATAGCCATTCCATAATTTGGTTGTATAACAATGAAAGCGACTAAAAAGCCCACAATTGCAACAGCGGGGGCAAAACCTTTCCAGAAATCATCTAAGAGTTCTGCTTTTTTAGCAAGATATTCTGCTAGAAAGATAACTAGAGCTATCTTGGCAAATTCCGAAGGCTGCAGGCTTTGATTGCCAATTTTAATCCATCTTGTTGCACCTTTAACAGCATCCCCGGCAATAGATGGAATTGCAGTAGCTACTACCAATATTGAAGTTATTCCTAAAAAGACCCATGATAACCGTTTATATTTCCTGTAATCGATCTTCGCGGCAGCAAACATCACAATTGCTCCAACAGCTACACGGAATAGTTCTTTTTTTAGGTAATAAGAGGAATCCCCGATCCTTGAATTCTTGGCGCACATAATACTTGTAGCGGAGTAAATCATTACTACTCCGAAAGATAGGAGTATAACCGTTATAAACAGAAGCTTTTTGTCGAACTTATTATTCATGAGCAATTATTTTTATTACCTCTTGAGTGAACATCTCACCTCTTTGTTCATAATTGTCGAACATATCATAGCTAGCACATCCCGGTGAAAGGAGAACAATATCCCCTGAGTGGGCTAGCTTAGATGCCTTTTTTACTGCATGGGAAAGCGAATCTTCTCGATCTATAGGGATTTTTCTGCCCCAAGCTTTTTCGATTATTTCAGCGGTTACACCAATTAAAATTGCATGTTTAACCTTTTTAGCGACCAATTCGGTTAAATCGCTAAAATCGGCCCCTTTATCGGAACCTCCGGCTATAAGGATTATGTTGTTCTTAAAACTTTCCAAAGCAACTTTGAGAGAATCGATATTAGTTGCTTTGCTATCGTTTATAAAAACAACATTCTTCGACTCTCCAACCTTCTCCAGTCTGTGTTTAAGACCCTTGAATCCACGAAGTGCTTTTCTTATGGCCTCTTCGGGGATATCGAATGGAATCGTGCATGCCACAGCTGCGCATGCATTGGAAACATTATGTGGCCCTGGAATACCCATCTGTTCGCAAGGAATAAGCTCGATTGTTTTTCCTTTGAGATTTTTCATAGTGATAACACCATTACGGACGAAACAACCTGTTACGTTTAGGTCATGCCTTCCAAACAACATCACCCGCCCGAGGACTTTAACTGCTAACATAGCAACCTTGGCATCATCCATAGAGAGGATGCTGTAGTCGCTCGCGACCTGATTCATAAAAATTCTTTCTTTTGCCGCGAAATAATTGAATTCATTGCTGTGTCTATTTAGGTGATCTGCGCTCAAATTCAGCATACAAGCCACAAAAGGTCGAAAATCGACAATCCTTTCAAGTTGAAAAGACGACAACTCGATACAATGAATGGTGTTTGAGGTAGCTGAAAGCGCAACATCACAAAATGGTGTTCCAATATTGCCCACAACATTATTATCTTTGCCAGCAGCTTTCAATATTTCTCCAATTAGTGTAACGGTTGTTGATTTTCCGTTACTTCCTGTTATGCCTATGATTTTGCCTTTAGAAACCCTAAAACCGAGTTCTATCTCCGGAATTATTGGAAGCGAAGGCCTGAGATTAGCCGCTTGCTCGAGTATCTCTATGTCCATTGGAACACCGGGAGAAACCACAATCTCGTCGGCAAGACGATATAATGTTTCGGTATGCTTTCCAAGCTCGACGGAAGCGCCGAGATTCCTGAGTATATCGGCCCGGGATTCGAGAATGTGATTATACTGGCCATCACTCACGAAAACAAAAGCCCCAAGGTCTATCAAGAGCTTAGCGGCTGAAAAACCGCTTTTTCCAAGACCTAAAACAGAGATTCTCTTACCCAAATATTCCATTATTACCTTATCTTGAAAGTAGCCAAACCCACAAGGGCACAAATTATCCCAATAATCCAAAACCTGGTTACCACCCGAGTTTCCGGCCAACCTGATAACTCGAAATGGTGATGAATCGGTGTCATTTTAAACACCCTTTTACCTGTCGATTTAAAACTTGCGACCTGAATAATAACACTTAGTGTTTCGATTACGAACACTCCACCGACTATTACCAATAAAAACTCTTTTTTTAGCAAGATAGCTACAGTGCCAAAGGCAGCACCCAGTGCCAAGGCTCCAGTATCACCCATAATCACTTGAGCAGGATGAGAATTAAACCATAAGAAACCGAGAGTTGCACCAGTGATAGCGCCAGAAAACACAGCCAACTCACCAGCACCGGGCAGATATACCAAATTAAGGTAGTTAGAAAAATCGACACGGCCTACCACATATGCGGTCATTGTTAAGAAAGCGGCAACGATACCAGAGAGACCAGTAGCAAGGCCATCTAGGCCATCGGTCAAATTTATTGCATTTGAACTGCTCGTTATTACGAAAGCAATCCAGAAGATGTAAAAAACGCCGAAATCTATACGAATATTTTTTATAAAAGGAACCTCGGTTACAGTTCTCAAAGATTCGATAGGAGGAATAAAATAGAAAATCGCGCCAATTGTCAGACCCAATAGGACTTGAGAAGCAAATTTATCGCGAGCAAGCATTCCTTTTCGGTGGCCTTTGACAATTTTAAGATAGTCATCCCAAAAACCCATGACTGCGCTAAGGAAAGTCCCTAGCAATGCTAACCATACATATATATTCCGAAGATCAGCCCATAAAAGAGTCGAGACAGTAAAGGCTACAACTATTATAATACCACCCATACTGGGTGTGCCTTTTTTGGTTTGGTGATGCTCGGGGCTATCTTCGCGAATAGGATCACCTATATGGTGTTTCCTCAAGAATTTGATAATTGGCGGCCCAATAATAAAGCTGATTACAAGACTGGTCGCAGTTGCAGCGGCTACTCTGAATGTAATATAGCGTAATAGATTAAACACTAAAGAGTTATCACTAAGGGGATAAAGGAGACGATATAACACTATTTCTCCTCCAGCTCTTTTGGTGTTTGAAGTCCCTGGCTCATGCGCCCTTTCTTGATTGCGATTCTGGTCTTGGGTGTTGGAAATCTCTGTGTTATAAAACCGGGGTGAATCGGTCTTTTATAGAGTTTTCCAAATATGTAATTTGGATCGACATATCCTCTTACACCGCTGAAGTGCACTTCGATTCTAACTCCTATCGCATAAACCATAGCGACGAATGCGACAAGAGTAAAAGCTATTGACAATATCCTCATACGGCGCACTTACACTCCCCCAATCTTTCTATAACGCGTTCGAGGCGTAAAGACCTACTGGCCTTTATTAGAACGACGTCTCCTTTCTTTAGAATTCCCTTAAGATTGTCGAACAGTGTATCTATATTGTTTGTTTGAATAATCATATGATCGGGGATACCGACTTCTTTTGCAGACTTAGCCGCATTTCCCATTTGTTCGCCGAATAGGAAAAGAAAATCTGTTTTCCCAGCGGCGTATTCGATAATTTCCTTATGGTATTTCATGCTTTCGGAACCCAGTTCCAACATATCGCCAAGAATAGCTATCCTTCGATTAAGAGAGTAGCCAGCAAAAACATCAAGGGCATGCGTCATAGAAAGAGGGCTTGCGTTATAATAATCTTCAATTAAGGTTATGCCGTCGATTTCACGAATCCTCATTCTTCCGGGGACTCCCTCGAAATCTGCAATACATTTCTTAATCGACTCGAGTCGAATTCCCAACTCCTCGGAAATCGCTATGGCGCACGCCGCTGAAAAAGCTATACCACGACCTCTAACCTGGCTAGTATATACGACGTCGTTGACTTCAAAGAAAGTTGTCTTTGTTGTGAGGATTTTCGAAATCCTATAATCTGCATTATCGCTTTCTCCGAATGTAACTATCATTTCAGGCGCAATGATTTTCTGCCTTTTGAGGCGAAAATCATCTGCATTAAGAAAGACCTTACCGGAATTGGTTAGGTGTCTCAGCAGTTCGAGTTTTTCTTTTGCAATAATATCGAGCGACTTAAGGCCTTCGAGATGAACAGAGGCGATATTTGTTATGACCGCATAATCGGCTCGAATTATTTCGGCGAGCTTTAGCATCTCGCCGGGCATGTTTATCCCTAATTCTAACACCGCGATCTCGTGTTTATCGGTAATTTCGAGAAGAGATAGTGGCAAGCCTATCAGGTTATTGTAATTCTTACTTGATTGAATGACTTTATAGCGTGAGGCAAGGCATTTCGCGACCAACGCTCGTGTTGTCGTTTTTCCTATACTTCCGGTAATGGCGATTATTTTGACATCGAGTTCTTTCCTATATGTTGCCGCAAGTTTTTGGAGAGCCAAAGAGGTATTTTTAACTATTATTTCTGGCACTGAATTCTGAATGTGACGTGAAACTACTACGGCTTTAGCGCCTTTTTTCACTGCTAGATGGACATAATCATGTCCATCGCGGAGACCGCTGAGAGCGAAGAACAATTCCCCACCGGTCATAGTGCGGCTATCAATAGAAATGCGCTCTATCGAGACCTCGCTGCACTGGTCACAATGCAAGTTTCCGTCTATCGCTTTTGCAACATATTTAAGCGATTTAGCCTTCAATTTAATCCTTTAATCCATTCATTATTAGCCATTCCTCAGCTATCTCACAATCGTCGAAATGCCTTTTGGTATTTCCAATAATCTGATAATCCTCGTGTCCTTTACCTGCTATAAGAACCACATCTCCCGGTTTAGCGATAGATAAGGCGAAATATATTGCTTCTTTTCTATTCTCGATAAGGTGTTTCTTTGCTGACTCTGGAACACCTTGGGAAACCTGTTCGATAATTGAATAGGGATTTTCTGACCGAGGATTATCGCTGGTAATGATGATGAGATCGGACATATTCCCAGCGACAGCGCCCATCTTCGGTCTTTTGCTTTTATCCCTGTCTCCACCAGCGCCAAACACAGTTATAACCTTTCCTGTCGCAATCTGCCTGCAGGAATGTATTGCATTTTTAAGGGCATCGGGTGTGTGAGAATAGTCGATATAGATCGAGAAATTCTGATTTCCAAATATCCTTTGTAGCCTTCCGAGCACTCCTTTAAATTCGCTAAGACCTCGGGCTATAGCTTCCAAAGACCAACCATTTGCCAAACCAATGCCTACGGCACAAAGTGAATTATACACATTAAAATAACCCGGAATTCTAAGTTCTACTTCTATTGTCCCAACTGGCGAATCTAGAATGTAATTTGTTTTATCACTCGAACAGATAATATTTCGTGCTACAATATCGGCTTGTGTTTGAATTCCATAACTTATCACTTCACTGCTTCTGGTTGTCTCCGAAAGCCTTTTACCGTAATCATCATCGACACATATAACACTTATTGAATCCAATTCGGCTTCCTCGAATATTCTGCTTTTTATATCGAAGTAGCTTTCCATGTCTTTATGGTAATCGAGATGATCTTGAGTAAGATTCGTGAAGCCGATAGCCTTGAACATCAAGCCCCAGCACCTCTGTTGAGCAATTCCATGGCTGGAAATCTCCATCGCTACACCGCTTAGACCATCTTCAACCATTTCCGAGAGAATTTTATATATTGTCACGGAATCCGGCGTTGTGAATAATAATGGGCTGTATTTTTCGCCATATGAATAACCCAGAGTTCCAATAACACCCCATTTTTCATCACATGATGAGGCTACAGTTTTTATCATGTGTGTAGTAGTTGTTTTTCCGTTTGTGCCGGTTACTCCGGCAATCGCGATTTTTTCTTCCGGTTTTTGATAAAACTCTCTAGCGGCTTTCGCTAAAGCGATTCTCGTATCTGGAACACATATCACTCTCGCTTCGGGATCGAGTGCTCTCTCTACTACAACAGCCACGGCCCCTCTTTCAAACGCTTCGGGCACATAGAAATGCCCATCAACGGACTCACCACTCACAGCAAAAAAGAGAATACCCGGTTCCACCTTTCTCGAATCCGAACTCAGACCTTTCACATATGTGTTTTTCATATCGAAAGAGACCTCGCCACCGATAGCCTCGACAAGCACCTTTAGAGGGATTTCCTTATTGCGCATTTTAAAAGGCATATATCATCTCTGTTAATAAATTTACCGGGTTTAGGATCTTGATTTTCTACTACTCCCATTCCTACTATTCTAAAATTGACATTAGCTTGAGCCATTTCCAATACAGCATCTCTAAGAGGCATTCCAATTACATCCGGTATTTCGACTTGATTGCTCGGTTTGCTTTCATTGGATTTAAGCATAAGACTCACCCTCGATGAAGGTGGAACAAGACGTCCCGGAAGCGGGGATTGTCCGATTACGAAACCAATGCCAAATGTATCCGGTTGGAGGTTTCTGAATTCGAGAATATCAATCGCTTGACTGGCTGACATTCTTCTTACATCCGGAACTATAACAAAATCGGATTTATTGACTTGCCTATGATTATTTTCAACAACCGGTGAAACAATACCTGTAGCAAAGGCTTTTGTGACTATATTCTTCCAAACAGGCGCTCCAGTCCACCCCCCCCAATAGAGGCCTTTAGATGGATTATCGATTATGATCACCCCAACTATTTGAGGTGATTCGACCGGTGCAAATCCCACAAATGAGCTGATGAACTTGTCATCCCAATATCCTCGTCCGTTTTCTTTAACTTTTTGTGCGGTTCCTGTTTTTCCCGCCACCGTCATTCCTTCGATTGCCGCGCGAACGCCCGTGCCGGAATCAACGACTTCTTGTAAGAGTTTACACAATATCTCTGCGTTGTCTTCATCCATAACTCGGCGTATCTCTGTAGGAGTTTTCTGACGGATAATTCTTCCGGAAGGATCCTGAACGCTTTCCACCAGATAGGGTTGCATCATTATCCCTCGATTAGCGATAGCTGCGTATGCGGTGGCCATTTGAATTGCTGTAACAGCAACCTCATGTCCCATAGGAAATGCAGCGGGAGTCATACGACTCCAGGTTTCAGGTCGATGGAGAATACCCACGACTTCACCGGGAAGATCAACACCTGTCGGGCTACCAAAGCCAAAGGCTCTAGCATATGTGTATAATATTTGTGGAGATAATTTGAATGATAGTTTAATTGTGCCTATATTTGAGCTATGAACCAAAACTTCACGCGCGGTTATTTTACCATGATTATCAGCATCATGTATAGTGTCATTGCAGTAATACCAACTCCCATCCTCACAGTCAACTGTTTCATCGACAGCAAAAGCGTCATTTTCCAGCAATGCCGAAAAAGTCACGATCTTAAAGGTGCTACCGGGTTCATATATATCTGTTATCTGTCGTATTTTTCTTGAATATATATCCGATTCCCCAGGTTGGTTTGGATCATAATCGGGATAACAGGCCATTGCGAGAATCTCGCCTGTTGATGGTTTTAGGAAAACGGCCATTCCATTTTCAGCGCCAAATGATTCCACGCCCTCTGCTAATTCTGTTTCAACTATCTGTTGAAGATTGGGATCGATAGTTAAATAAACATCCGCGCCGGGTATTGTCGGTTTTCCGCCCAGTTGGTAAACGCGATAGGGTCTTCCGGCTGCATCGGAAATAACAACCCTTTCACCATCCTGGCCTTCGAGGTAGGAATCATAATATAGCTCGATGCCTTCCATTCCCTTGCTATCGACATTAATGAAGCCCAGTATCTGCCCAGCGGTTTGGCCATATGGATATACTCTATCGTAAATTGGTATTGAGAAAACGCTATCTTCTTCGAGCGCCTTCAATTTTTGCGCTTTTGCTAAATCCACATGACGAGCTATGTATAACCAATTGCCTTTGGAGTTTTTAATCCTATTTTCAGTATATCCAGGTTCAAAACCGAGAACGTCAGAGAACATCGAATCGACACGCTGAACATTACAAACGCTGGTTTTGGTGGTCCAAAAATCGAACGCTATGCTGTTTTTCGCTAATGCTTCATTATCATGGCCGTATATAACTCCTCTTAAGGCCTGGATTTTTTCAACTTTGCGGTGTTGTTCGCGCGCTTTTTTATCCCATTCATTCGAGGATATAACCTGAACTGCGAACAATCGTCCTACAATAACTACCCAGACAATTGCCCCCAGTATCCCAGTAATAATAACTCTATTCAGGTTACGACGACCAACCACAATTGACCCTTAAAACAAGAAAAGGCGGCTTAGATAGAGCCGCCGATTTCTTCGCTATTTAATTCGAAAGCCCCTACGACAAGACCATCGATCTTTCTACGCGCTCTAGCGAAGAAATCGTTTAAAAAAAACGATTTTTCTATTTCCTCATGAACAAATGGCTCCGCGAGGACTACGACCTCGTTTAAAGTTGCCGAACGAAGACCGAAGTCCATTTCGGCTATTCGTTCTAATTCTTTCGTTTCTGAAATGCGCACAATATCGCGTTCCAATTCATTATTCTGATCTTTCAAAGAGGTTAGGAATTCGCCGTTCGTGGCTAATCTATCCTCTAACTTTATGAGATAAACCCTCTGAGCCACCAAAACCAAAGCAAAAAGCAAAACAAAGGTCCATATAATTATTAACCTTAGGTTTTGAAAAACATTTAAAATAAGTTCTCGCAAAATCTCTCCTTATCCTCTATTCATTTCATAACTTGAGTGCATACCTAAGTTTCGCACTTCTTGAACGAGAATTTTCCATCACTTGCACGTTTGACGGACGAAAAGGCTTTTTTGAAATTAGTCTGATTTGTGCGGTATGGCCGCATCTACATTGAGGAAGCTCCGGCGGGCAAATGCAACCTTTCGACTCTTGAAAGAAATAGCGTTTAACTATTCGATCTTCGAGCGAATGGTAACTTATAACGACAATAACGCCGTCCGGGATTAGTAAATCGAGTGCCGCAGTTAGGCCTCGCCGAAGCCGTTCAAGTTCCCCATTTATATGAATCCTGATTGCCTGAAAAACTCTGGCGAAATCGGGATTTTTGTGATATGGAATTGCTCTCGCTATAGCCTGATTTAGGTCCCAAGTTGTATCCATTTTGTCTCGATCCCTCGATGCAATTATCTCAGCAGCGATTTTCTTGGCGTGTTTGACTTCGCCGAATTCATAAAGGATCTTTGTCAGAGTTTCAAAATCCGTTGAATTTATAAATTCTTTAGCTGATATTCCAGTATTGCTCATCCTCATATCAAGCTCAGCCTCATTTGAGAAACTGAAACCTCTCTCTGGTTTGTCTATTTGAAGGCTACTTATCCCAAGGTCGAACAATATACCGGAAACACGAGTTTCATTTTCGTCCCGTGCAATCGCCTCTAAATCCGAAAAGTCTCCCTGAACAAATTTGATTCTATCTTTATATAGAGCCAATCTTTTCGAACTTCTTTCGATGGCCTGAGGGTCCTTATCGATTCCGAGTATGCTGATTTCATCTCTGCTCTCCAGCAAGGCTTTTGAATGACCTCCATCACCCAAAGTAGCATCGATTATTGTGCCCTCGGGAGCCAAAGCAAGGAATTCCAATACTCTGTCTTTTAAAACCGGTATATGATAATTACTCTTTCCATTCATCGTTTTGTTCCTCGAAACTGTTTCGCCCAAGATTTGAAAAGAACATGTTTGCTATCTCGTCGTAATCTGTTTCACTCTCAGCACAAGCCTGCTCATAACGAGCCTCATTCCATAGCTCTATCCATGAACCAACTCCTACAAGAAGCGCATTATCTTCAATTTCTGCGAATTCTCTTAGGTTCTTTGGAAGCAATATTCTTCCTTGATTATCAAGTTGAACTTCAAAAGCATTTGGGTATAATCTTCTAGCGAAATCGACAATGCCTTTAGCTTTAAGTTGAGGTCTGAATTCCTGTGCTGTCTTGTGAAAATCTGAAACCGGAACTAACGCAAGGCATTTACTTGAACCTTTTAAGAGGATAAAACTTGTATATGCCCTATCCCTATCATATTGCCGAAGCGTTACAGGTATTTGCAGTCTGCCTTTGGCATCGATTTTATGTTCGAATCTACCGAAAAACAAGTTTTTCCCACTTTTTGACATTTTTAGGGTTTCTGCCCCACTTCCTCTTAAATAATAAAGCTTTATAATTTACGTGTCAAGCTTAAATTTGATTTTTTTGGAGATAAATTGTTTTATATCAATACAATACTAACATTAGTTCGCTTTTTTAATAAAATAAAAATATATCAACATCTTATATAATGAAGATATACAATAAGTTACAACTGATTCTTAATTTTTTAGTGGAAGGATCTATTTCTTTAAAATATTTAATATATTTTGATAAAGAAATCAGTTAATATATTGCACAATAATAAGTTATGTGGCAATAATAATTTATTGGGAATTTATATTATTTAGAAATTCTCTTGCCTTATATTTTGAATCAATCAAGCCAGTTAATTCAGCATATCTGAGCGATAAAAGAATTTTTGGTAAGTTTGCAGGTTTTACTTGAAGTATTGAATCTGCAAGCTCTTTGCCCATTAAGAAAGGTTGGGTTCCAATCTTTGGGAAAAGGCGCGCTAATTCTATCTCAAAGGGAATATTGGGTGCTAACAAATGAGCTATTTGCCTTATCGTATTCAGTTTATTTGAATCCACTAAGGCGACAGCCTCTGCTTTGCTAATCTTCTTCAATTGGAAGATTTTTTTTACACCCATCGAGATGTCATAAATTTCCTGGCGATTCTTTTTTGTAAAATTAAGTTTATCCAATTTATTTCTAAGTAATTTACCTGATTCCAAATTGAAATCTAATGGCATAAGAGTTATTGCCCACATTCCGTATATATCTACTATACTTGAGGCTCTATCCATTACTGAAAGCCTCCTCTCCAATCGAGAATCTTCAATGAAATTATAATTATTGGTGAAAATATTTTGCCATAGGCCGTATTTTAGAAGTAATCTAAAGCCCCTGCCCGGATGGCCGGAGACAATAATTCCTTCGAGCTCTCGCCTTATTCTATCGGACGATAAAACCGATACCTGATCGGTTAATTCTTCAATAGCCGATGAGTCTTTTTCTGAAAGTGAAAAATCGAGTTTCGTAGCAAAACGGATCGCACGAAGAAGTCGAAGTTTATCTTCTGTGTATCTTGTTACAGGATCACCGATAGCACGAATTGTCCTCGAATAGAGGTCCGCGATTCCCCCCACTAAATCGATAATTTCCATATCGGTTGGGTTTACCGCAAGGGCATTCACGGAAAAATCTCGCCTTCTAACGTCTTTTTCAAAAGAATCTGTAAGTCTTACATCGCAATGGCGGCCATCACAGGATATTTCCTCACGGAAATGGGCTATCTCTATACTTCCAATTTCACATGGAATAGTAAACACGGAATATTTTTGAAAACCAATAGGTTTCGCTCCTGGTAGAATATCTAATAGAGTTTCCGAATCGCAGGCTGTGCACAGATCAACATCCAAAGATGGAATACCCAGCAAGGAATCTCTGACTGCGCCACCAACAATATACGTAGAAAATCCCGACTCATCCAATTTTTTGGCAATATCAAGCGCTTTAATAAACTGATCTCTAGATTTTTTATCTACAGATAGGGTAAATATCATTTAACTCCACCGGTTATCGCGATTGCTTTTTTCACGCGGTTTCCATCGGAATCCTTAGCAAAAACAATATATATACCACTCGGAAGAACATCTCCCCTATCGTCGGTTCCATTCCAACTAATTTCGTATCCAATGGGGTTATCAGGACTAGAAAGAACTTTTTTAATATTTCCAAGACGGTCGTAGATTTTAACTTCGAGCCCACCAGCAGGAAGACTTAATTTGATCAAGACATTTTCCAAGGATGGGTCAAAGGGATTCGGTTCGATTTCGATAATCTTATCCCCCTCAGGTTTGCTCCATATCGCATTATCGCAACCAACTGAATTCCCAGAAGGTGAACATACCAAAGAAGTGCCTCCAATCGAGGTTACTTCAGCAGAAATCCCATTTGTCATACATTCCCCAAAATTATTACTATTATATTGGATAGACTGTCTGGGTAAACCGTTATTATCGAAAAGGCGAATTTGATCTTCATCATTGTTTAGGCTGGCCCAACTTGAAGGTTCAAGAAGGATAGAGCCTTCACAAAGAGTATCGAAGAAGGTCGAGGTGTCCCGGCATAAAACTGCAAACTGACCGGCATCAAGAGTGCATGCCGGGATATTTTTCAGTGTTAATTCATCACCGATCTGCCACCCCGTCAAATCGATAGATTCCTCGCCTCTGTTGTATATCTCAATCCACTCGGAATAACCGGTTAAAGGCATGAACATGAATTCGGTAATACAAATTGGCCAGCCATCCGGGCCAAAAAGAAGGTCTATCGCTCCCGAGTTGTTAGAGGAGTTATCATCTTCGCCAAGTTGGGCAATTATTGTCCAATGGCCATTTGGAAGGTCGAGAGGAAACTCAATAACTCTTTGACCACCTGCTTCGACAAAAGAAATACTGAAAGAATCAATAGGTTCTGTTAGCTCTTCGGACAAAAAGATATATAATATGCCATCTGTGAAATCATCATCCCCAGAATTGGAAATGAAAACAAAAAGACTCCCTGGAGAGGATGTTATTGGGTTGCTCGACGAAATAAGTGAATCAATTCTCAAATCTCGGGGAAAAGGCCAATTTGAATTTCTATACCCCGGGGTTGAGCCGGCATTACATTGCATCCAATTACCTGCGGAATTCGGAAGATTTCTTTCAATGCTAGAACCCTCTTCTGGGTCAAATTCTGCGGGGAAATAATCAATTGTATCACCATAAGAGTCAAAAATAGTAATAGGATCATCGTCGGAAAGGCGGCTTCCGCCAAGGTCGGTTGTCGAGGATATTGTGAGAACGACGCATCCCGCAGGCCAATTATAAGGTTGGTCATTGGCTTGGGACACATACTCTGGATCAATAATTAGCGCAAAACCAAATGGAGATATAATTGTGGAGTTATAAATTCCATCGGAATCTGATGGAAGTACAGGCAGAATAGCTTGGCAATTCGTAAGGAAATCGATATCGTCGCCATCGTCTATAGACCACCCTTCTAAATCAATCGAATCTGGTCCAAAATTATATAACTCAATAAACTCATTCGAATCATCTCCGGGTATGTCATTCCATGCGCCGTTGGGGTTACTCATAACCTCGGAGATAATTATCGATTGACTAAAAAGAGGATTAGTTAAAGCAACAACACATATAAAAAAGGAAACCAAGAAACTCCGATAGATTCGACTAATTCTTTTCATTATTAATTTTTATCTTGTGCTTCGATAATTTTACTTGAAATAAGGTATTCTTGGTAAGAAAGATCTTCATACCAATACCCGGCTACATAATCTAGAATAAAAATGAATCTTTCAGCGGGGATATAACCTGGAAGTTTGGCAACCACATTACCCGAGGTATCAATAAAAGTGGTATATGGAGTGCCTCTTCCAGCCAGTTTAACGGCCAATTCGCGCTCGGTTAACTCTTCTCCCATCCAATCAATCTTTCTATTTGAGGCAATATTTATCTTGGCTCCAATGAAGTTTTCGTTTAAGTGTTTGGCAATAGCAATATTACCGAAGGTCGAGTTATCCATTTTCCTGCACCATCCGCAACCGATAGAATAGAAATTGATAATGAGGTGTTTATTGCTTTTCTTGGCCGCTGGATATGCCACTGAAAAGTCTAACCATTCCCATTCGATCACTTGCTCCTGGTTTGCATATGCAGAAAAGAGGAACAAAACAATCATGAGCAAAATAAATGTAGGTCTTTCTCTCATGGAAGTTAATATATAGATTGTGTTTATGATGTCAAACTGAAAGCATATTCCTGATATTCGATTTGCCATATCTCTTCCCCGTTTTAATTTACATCGGTCAGTAAATAGTGACGGGGTAAGGGTTTTAGGCATCGATTTGGGTGCTCAATAACCGACAAATCTAAAATTCTATAAATGAAGATTATTTCTTGATTCTTTGGATGATCTCTGCGATGATGGGTTCTAGTTTTTTCGTAGCTTCCCGTGCACAAAGCCTTATCATACCGACAGTAGTGCTTACATCGAAAACAGCGACTAAAATCCCGAAATCGGCAACAAGTGATATATATATATTGCTTCGTTTTCCCTGATGGAATACACCAAGAAATTCTTTCTCTCCAACTACTTTAGCTAAAGCCTGAGTGCTGGCGAAAGACCCGGCGGTAAGCGCTGCCAGAGATTGTAGCTCAACTCCAGAAAAATCACCCTTCCGAGAGAGTATAACCCCACTTTTTCCAACCAACATCGCCAGCCTTGCGCCACTTTCCTCGATAAATCCAGCGAGAACTGTTTCCAATTTAATCTTATCAATCTCGTAAATTATAATATTCAATTAAACCTCCGAATTAGCCTTTTATTTCTTTAAGAATCTTAGCTACGACCATCCGCGTAATATTATTCAAAACCTCAAATACACCTTTTCCTTCTGTAGCAACAGCCTCGAAAGCTGGAACCTTGAATTTTTCACGATTAAGAAGATAATCCATATATTCCAAACGGGCAGCATCATTCAGGTCCCTTTTATTATATTCCAAAATATATGGCATATCAGTAAGCTTAATTCCTTCTTCAAGTAGGTTTTCTTTAAGATTAATGAAAGAATCTACATTTTCTTTCTGGTGAGACCACTGTGAATCCGCAACAAAGACTATGCCATCGGAACCCTGAAGCACCAATTTTCTTGTGGCATTATATTGAACCTGTCCCGGAACCGTATAAAGCTGGAATTTAGCTTTAAATCCGGGGATGATGTCCGTTTCAATTGGCAAAAAATCGAAATACAATGTTCTATCGCCATCGGTAGCAATTGAGACCATATCTGTAAGGCTTTTTCCTGAAATACGCTGATGAATATAAAGAAGATTGGTTGTCTTTCCCGACATCCCGGGGCCATAATAAACTATCTTAACAGTTACTTCTTTATCGGCAACATTTATTTGCGCCATAAGCCTCCCTTAAAAAAATGTCGGAATTGCAACAGGTTAATCATAAGTCTTTCTCATCAAAAGCGATTTTTTCAGATAGCTCGGAGGCCTCAGATGCCCATTTTGATTCCTCTCGTTCCTCCGGCATCTTATTCATTATTATCGATGGAGATACCTGCTGCATCACATCTGCTAAGGGAATAATCAATTTCAGTTCCTGCAAATTTCTACCCTGCTCGGCGGATATAAAATTAACAAGTTCGATTGGGACCTGGTTATATATATAGTCTGCTGTTAACTCTATAGCGCCTGCCCCGAATTGATCCATAATTAAGGATAATGGAACCTGTAATTTGTAATCTGAACCGCGTCTAAGCAATTTATTAAGCACAGCCGAGGCTTCGGAGTTCTTGCCGTAATCAATAATCCGGCGCACCGATAGAGTAATCAAATCGGTGGGTTTTCCCGCTAGCTCTTTTGCCGAAGGTTTTTCTCTGGCTACTTTTTTCTTCTCTTCTTCCTCGGTGTCGGGCTTATTCTCCTCTTCCTCGGACTGATTTTCTGGTATTCCAACATCCATTCCCGGAAAATCCGGGAGGGGTGGGAGTTCATCAAGAGAAATTATCGGCTTCTCCTCAAAACTCATAGCAGGAAGGTCATTCTCCGATAATATATTTAGAAATTCGTCGAGATTCGGTTTGGGTTCCTCCAACACCTCGGAGGTTTTTAAATCAGTTTCTGCAAAAGTCTTCTCCTCGCCGACATCCTCGGACAGAACCATTTCCTCTAGGGCGATCTCTTCTTCGGGAATCGATGGTTCCTCATTTTCGGAAACGGATGGAATTAACAGTGGTGGTAATTCGATTTCACCGAGGAGTTCGTTAATATCGAGTTCTAGGTTTTTTTCTTCTGGTTTTTCTGCCGGTTTCTCCTCTTGTAACTCGACATCAGGCTGTGGTAGAACTTCTTTGGGAGGAATTATTTCTGTTTCAACCTTTTCTTGCGGTTGCCTTGTTTGTTCTTTTTGTTTTGACGATTCTAGCTTTTGGCTTTCGGTTTCGAATTTTGGAAGCTTTATTTCCGCCTCGGTTTTTCCTTCCGGTT
>JAGLDC010000024.1 GCA_023145965.1 bacterium
TTCATTATCGCGCGACACCGTATAATGAGCTAGGCGAGCCGGGGATTTCCAGCGAGTATACTGTGGAAGTCACGTAAAATGTATAATGTATAATGTATAATGAGTTTACACTATGCGTAGGGGCAATTCATGAATTGCCCCTACGATGGAGGAAGCCGGGCAATGCCCGACTTCCTCGTCGCATAGCTCCAGCTATGCGACGGGATTGCACGCGAAGCTTTTGCTTCGATTTGAAAAAGAAGCGGAGCTTCTAAGACAGAGGCGTTACACAGCTGGAGCTGTGTAACGAGAAAAAGTAATGTAGAATGGGTTTACATTAAGGCGGCTTGGAGGTCGCCCGTTTTTTTGTCAAGTAGCAATAAGCACTGATTTGTAGGGGCGACCCCATGTGGTCGCCCGGGCAATGCCCGGAGATGACTCGCTACGGGCATGGGGATTTTACTGAGTTAGGTGAATTTGCGCGGCCCTCCGCGAGGCTGTTTCTCCGCAACAGCCAGATTAAAGGGAATATAATAATTTGTAGGGGCGACCCATGTGGTCACCCTTTTTCATTGCGGAAGCTGCAGGCGGCTTGCCCGAATAAACACATCACCCTTCTAAGGAGGGACTATGTTGATTTTTCTGCACAACAACTTTAGATGGATTTCTTCGCGCTGCGCACCGCTTCGGTTTTTTCATCTATTTTATAGGATTATCCTTAAACAAGCCAGTTTTGTAAACAATCGCATAAGCCAAAGCCGCTACAGCCACGCCCGAGGGGAAATCGGCGAACCAATGCTGTTTCACGAACATAGTGGATAAGGCGATAGTAAATGCCACAAAAAGCCCGATGCAGCCTAAGGTCTTGTTGTGCCGCAATGTCATAAAAGCCGCAGTGAAGCTGTATGTCACATGCTGGCTCGGGAAGCAGTTGTAAGGATTATCGCGATTATATATTCCTTGAAGAAGCCTGGAAGATAGGTCGTTATTAATTATTTCCGGGCGTATCATCTGTGTTCGCCAAAAAAAATAGAACGCCGATGTAACAAGCATGCTTATAAGATAGACAAACATCCCTTTTTTAAGTTCTTGCTTGTCTTTAATAATAAATATTGGAAATGCGATTATGCAGTAGTAGAAATAATAAGGCCACACCCAGTGGCGGTTAAAAGCAATTAATTCATCGATTCTACAGGAGAGAATAGCGCCTGTTTTACCGGCATTGTAGTCGTTAATGGCTATATAGAGAAAAGCCGAAAAACCGTAAATGCCAGCTATTATCAGAGTCTTGATAACCCATAAAGGAATTTTATCTGTTTTAATCTTTTCCATATTCAACCAAAATATAATTTTTTGATCATTAATCAACAAAAAACCTCAGAGCAAGTTAGTTCTGAGGTTTTTTTACGAAATATTAGACTATTTTATCGAATTTGCAAAATCTTCCGGTGCTAAAATGGCTATAATCGGGTTATTAAGATATTTATTGGCGAAAGCCACTATATCATCCTTCGTAACCTTATCGATGTTATCGAGATATTTATAATCATATTCGTATCCGAGACCGTAGAGTTCATCCAGAGCGGCAGAAAAAACATGATTTTTCTGTTTTTGTCGTCCACGATAGAATCCCTCGTGTATCGAAGCTGCTGCCTGCTCAATCTCCCGATCACCGAAATCGCCCTTCTTTATACGCTCGATTTCGCGGAGAATAACAGCTTTGACTGTGTCGAAATTTTCGGGGCTGGTCTGTGTCATCACATAAAAAGTCCCGCCTTCTGGGCCGAGGAAATTGCTTCCCCAAACCAAATAAACAAGGTCGCGAACTCCACGCAATTCGTCATGAAGACGCCCTTTCATACCCGATAGAAAGCCCTGCATTTTCGCAAGAGCATATCTGTCCTCTTCATAAATATTCGGTGCAGGGAAACCCAGCATAAGTGTAACCTGACCACGAGTTGTCTTTTTTATATGAGTTTCGGGTTTATCCCTCATTTGAGGTGGAGCGTGCTTTTTAAATGCGACCGGTTTAGTATCGTATTTACCGAAATATTTCTCCAGAGTGAAAATAATTTCATCGACAGGCATGGGTCCCGATATGCCAATAACACAGTTCCCCGGTTGGATATAAGAGTTGTAAAAACCAATAATGTCGTTGCGAGTGATGGAAGCTACGGTCTCAGGTGTGCCCGAAGGATTATTGGCATAGGGATGATTCCCGAAATATACTTTGCGGTAAAAATAAAGGGCTTCTCTAGACCAGTTATTTGCATCGGCTTGAATCGAAACCAATTTCTTCTCTTTAAGTCTTTCAAGCGATTCCTTTGGAAAAACCGGCTCGAAGGCGATTTTTCCAAGTAATTCAATGCCTGCATCGAGGTCCATAGGCAGGAATGTGCCATCCAGAGAAAGGGAATTATTTCCGCCTCCGGTTTCGACATCATACCCATTCCACTCAATATATTCGCTAAGTTTATCGCGCGATGGGTAACCCTTTACGCCCTCCATGAGATAATCTGCAAGAAGATTGGACACGCCGGTCTTGCCTTCAGGTTCGTAGCGCAAACCCGCATTGAAGAAAATATTGACATCGAAATGAGGCACACTGTTGTTCTCAGCAGCCACAATAACAAGACCATTATCAAGAACATGCTTAGTAAACTCTATTTTGCCTTCACTCTTAACAGCAAACTCTTCAATATTTTCCTCGGTTGGAGGTTTGACAATAACGACGTTCATTGTCTGGGGGAGAAGGTATTTTTTTGCTGCTCTTTTGATGTCCTGCAATTGAACATCCATGTATTTCGGCACAAGGAAATCGAGAGCGGTCGGGCGATTATAATAGAGGCAGCTATAAAGCATCGAGCTAGTTTGGTCCTCGACAGTCTCGTTTTCGAACATCAGGTTCTTTACAAGAAGCTTCTTCTCGCGTTCGAGTTCACGTTTTTCAACTCCTTTATCGCAAACTGCCCTGATCTCTTCATCGATTATCTTTAAAATCGAATCGCGTTGCTTATAATCGAAATCACCGATCCCAATTGTGAACATCGGTGGTTGAGTTGTTGGATTATAATGACTTGCATATATCGAATTGCAGAGTTTCTCCTCGATAACGAGGCGTTTGTATAGCCGGCTTGTTCTTCCTTCAGCGAGTATGTCCGTAAGGATGTCTAGGGCATAACCGTCGTTGTCACCACGTTCGGCTCCACGCCACATGACGCGCATATTAGACGTCTTAACGGAAGCAGTAACTTCAGCATAACGGGCTGTGAGTTGAGCCGGTTCTGGTGGTACTGCTGTAAGAAGATGCGTTTTGCGCTCCCAATCACCGAAGAAGCTATCGACATAAGCTTGTGCCTCTTCGAGGGTAGCATCTCCGGCTATAGTAAGAATCGAATTATCCGGGGAATAAAACGAATTATAATATTCGATAAGGTCATCGCGCGAAATCCGCAGAAAATTCTCTATGTATCCGATTATTGGATAGCGAACAGAATGCACCTGAAAGGCTGTTTTATAGAGAAGGTCTGACATCACTCGACTTGGTTCTTCGAGGCCTTTATATATTTCTTGTGTGATAACACCTTTCTCCCTCACGAGCTCTTTTTCGTCAAATGCACATTTTGATACCCAGTCGGATAAGGCATGAAGCTGACCCGGAAATTCCTTACTTGGACCAGTAATATAGTAACAAGTTATACTGCGAGTGGTGTAAGCATTTGAAGTAGCTCCTATACTAGCTAAATAATCATTATAATCTTTTTCGGTCATCCTGGATGTTGTCCCACCTGAAACGACGTGTTCTAGGTTGTGGCTTATTCCCGCTCCCAAGAATTTTCCTTCGTATTGACTGCCTGTTTTTACTCCCACTCTCATACTTATTACTGGAGTAAGATGATTTTCCCAGAACATAACCTTTAGACCATTGTCGAGTGTCCACATGCGAACAGGTGGATACTTGATCATGTCACTTGCAGAAAGGTCTCTAAAAAGCTGTGGCTCTTGCGAAAAAGTAAAGAACTCAGTGCCTTGCGCAATCGAAAGAGCAAAGCAAAGCACTATTACCACTGCAGGTATTATTCTTTTCATTTTTCTCCTTTTAAAATAAATATTAATCGAAGATACAAAACAAAGCATCATTTTCAACTTTGATAATGAGAATAGCAGAACACATACCACAATGACCACTTGGTCATTATTTATTGAGGCAAATTAGGTTTGATTTTATCACTCGATGGCATATATTTATACATTAATGTGAACAGAATAACTTATGGAGCGTCAATGGCAAAAAAGAATACTGTTAGAATGAATGATATTGTAGCACTTTGCAAGAGGCGAGGTTATATATTTCAATCCAGCGAGGTCTATGGTGGTGTTGCAAGCACATATGACTATGGCCCACTGGGTGTCGAGTTGAAACGGAATCTGAAAGAACTATGGTGGAAATCTATGGTTCAATTTCGTTCTGACGTCGAGGGTATCGATGCAGCGATTATAATGCATCCGAAGGTTTGGGTTGCAAGCGGACATGTTGACGAATTCGTTGATCCTCTCATAGAATGCAAGGAATGCCATCGCCGTTTCAAGGCGGATGACCTGCCATCTGACAAACAATGCCCTGTTTGCGGGTCTAAGAATAGCTTCACTGAAGAAAAGCTATTCCATCTAATGTTTCAAACACATATGGGACCGGTAATTTCGGAAGAAAATATTACATATCTCCGCCCCGAGACAGCTCAGGGGATATATGTTAATTTCGAGAATGTCAGAACACCGGCACGGCAGAAAGTGCCATTTGGTATAGCTCAGATCGGTAAAGCCTTCCGAAATGAGATCACTCCTGGAAATTTCACCTTCCGCACAAGAGAATTCGAGCAAATGGAAATGCAATATTTTGTGCATCCCAGTGAGGCGGATAAGTGGTTCGAATATTGGAAAGAACAGAGGCGCCAGTGGTACACCGAGCTTGCATTCTCTATGGAAAACCTTCATTTCCACGAACACGAGAAATTGGCTCATTATGCTCTTGCCGCAGTTGATATAGAATACGATTTCCCGTTTGGACTCAGCGAACTCGAGGGGATTCATAATCGAGGTAATTTCGACTTAACTAGACATCAAGAGCACTCTGGTAAGAGTTTCGAGTATTTCGACCAGAAGCGCGATGAAAAATTTATTCCTTTTGTAATTGAAACCTCGGGTGGTGTGGATAGGTGCCTGCTTGCATTATTGATAGACGCTTATGAGGAAGAACCAGAAAAGGCAGATTCAAATAAAAAACGCGTTGTGCTTAAACTTCACCCAAAATTGTCTCCCATAAAAGTTGGAGTTTTCCCGCTGGTTAATAGGGATGGAATGCCCGATATGGCAAGAAAGATCGAGACGGAGTTGCGCCATCGGTTTATGGTGTTCTATGATGATGGTGGTTCTATCGGAAGGCGTTACCGCAGGCAGGACGAAGCGGGAACCCCATTCTGTATTACTGTTGATGGACAGACTGCCGATGACGAAACTGTTACCATCCGTGAAAGAGACACCATGCTTCAGATACGCATCAAAATCGACAAAATACCAGAGATGTTGGATAAATATACCGCTGACTGGCAACGCAATAAGGGAATATAATCTAATTAGAGGAGGAAATTTGTTATCCTGGGCTTTTTTCATTATCGTGCTTGATTTCATTATGCTTTTTCAACTTATGCAATGCCAATGTCTTTCGACATCGACGATAATTGTCCTTGTAGGTTTGGCAGTAGCTGGAATAGCGATAATAATTAGAACTTTAGTGAAAATGAAACAAGGCACACGTGAAAAACTTGGACAGGAACTCCATAAACTTAGAAACGATAATAAAGAGCTACTCGAACGAATCGCCGATATTCGGGAAAAAGAAATAATGAAGCGTTCCGATGGAGAAGACCTCATATAAAAAAAGCAAGGGAATTTGATATTAGAGCCTGGTGGGCAAATTGAGTATTATATCGCGCAAAAAGGAGATAGAAAAAGGCCTGAATATCTTCATGATGTTCATTGCTCTTTTGGCGATATTGTCGCTAATAGGTAAAGGCGGGTTTGCCGAAAAATGGAGACCTTTTTTCGGCGGCGTAGATGTCTTTATTATTGTGTGTTTTGTTGGGAATTCGATTTTAAAGCTGATTATATCTCACAATTGGTGGAGATACATTAAAGAGCATCCATTTCAATATATACTCATTGCACTTTTTATCTCTCAGGTGCTGATTGTTCAACTTATTCTCACCGATGCCGGCTATCGATACATATTAAATCAACTCTCTTTGGTCAGCTTGACGAAAATTTACATTGTATTAATGCAATTTTATATTCTCTTAGAGCTACTCGCAGAGATTGGACGACTCAATGCCAGAATGGCAAGTCTTCCTCTTCCGCCAGCAACTATCTTTGTTGCTAGTTTCATCATTTTAATATTGGGAGGAGCATTTTTATTACTTCTTCCGGGAGCCACTAAAGGTAAAAGTATAAAAATTATCGACGCAATTTTTACCTCGACATCGGCTACCTGCGTAACAGGTCTCATTGTAGTTCCAACTGGCGGTTTTTTTACTCGTTTTGGGCAGACTATAATTCTTGTCCTTATTCAATTCGGCGGTTTAGGATTGATGACATTCGCTACTTTTTTCGCGCTAGTTTTCCGCAGCGAGTTCGGACTCAGAGAACGCATGCTTCTTGGGGATGTGCTTAATGTTCAAGTTTTCGGAAGGATTAAATCGTTATTAGGAGCAATAGTTGGTATTACTGTTGGAACGGAAGCCATTGGAACTGTATTGCTTTATATTTTTTCTGGTCAATATCAAGATGCTATTCACTCGCGCTTTTTCTGGTCTTTATTCCATTCCGTAAGTGCGTTTTGTAACGCAGGTTTTTCAATTTGGGATAATAACATTATTCTATTTACTAGCGACTGGAAAATGACACTGGTCTTTGCTACACTGATTATCCTTGGAGGTCTTGGTTTCGTTGTTTTAGCCGATATTGGACGATACATTTTTAGCTCGTTTAAGTCTAAAAAAAGAAGAGTGCCTCATTTCCGTCTTCAAACTAAGATTGTTATTACAACCACTTTTATCCTTATTGGTCTAGGAATGATATTCCTGATGCTTGGGGATAAAAATAACCTTATGCGACAACATAGTTTTGGCGTCAATTTATTGACAGCTTTTTTTCAATCGGTAACGGCCAGAACAGCGGGATTTAATACAATTGCAATAGGGTCTTTGGCTCCAGGGGCGTTGTTTATTATTATTGTGCTTATGTTCATCGGGGCTTCCCCCGGCTCTACTGGAGGAGGAATTAAGACTACTACTATTGCTGTTGTTTTTGGAGCTATTAAAAGCAAATTAATGGGCAACGATAAAACTAATCTATTCCATCGCTCTCTATCTTCTGAGATAATAACAGTTGCTGCAATGATAATAGTTCTTTCGGGATTAGTCATTGTTTTAGGGACGTTTCTTGTAAGTGCTTTTGAATTTAGTCGCCATCCTGAATGGCGTTTCATAGATGTCTTTTTTGAAGTCGTTAGTGCTTTCGGGACAGTCGGCCTTTCTACCGGACTAACATTCGACCTCAGTACCTCGAGCAAAATAGTTCTGATATGCACTATGCTTTTAGGAAGAGTTGGCCCGCTAACATTCCTGTTTTCGGTGTCGAGACATATAAATGTTAAACGCATGGATCACATCGAAGAAAATATAATGATAGGTTAGGAAACGAGCGATTATGAAAAAAATAATAATTATTGGTGCAGGTCGTTTCGGATATGCTACGGCAAATCGTCTTTCCGAACTTGGCTCTAAAGTTACGGTAATAGATACAGATGAAAAAAGATTATTTTTATTAAGAAGCCTCGTGGCTGAGACTTTCATACTTGATGCTATCGACCGTGAGGCAATAGGAGCTAAGTTAACTGAACAAAACTACGACGCAGGTGTTGTGGGTATCGGAGATGATTTTTCAACTGCACTTTTAGTTAGTCTATATATGAAACAGTATGGTGTGCCGCTTATTGTTGCGCGAGCATCGAATCCAAAACAGGCAAGGATATTTAAAAAGATTGGGGTGAATATGGTTGTTACCCCCGAGGACGAAATGGGGCACCATCTTGCCGAAAAATTGATACTTGCCGATTCTGAACAGATAGACCTTTCAGTTAATTCCTCCATTATTAGAGTTTTAGCACCAGAATCTTTTATAGATAAATCAATTCAGGAACTCGAAATTACAGATAAGGGATTTTACCTTGTTTTCATCGCTAGACGCTACACCAAACAAGGCTTCGTAAAAATGGCATTCCCCGACGAAACTGACTTCAAGATAGCGAGAAACGATTATCTTGTTTTTGCCGGAGATACACGAAGGATAACTGCGTTCGTGGAGTCAGCGCTTTGATCTCGGTTTTTAACGAAAGGTGTTGTGGTTGCGGAGGATGTTGTTGTGCATGTCCGATCGATGCAATATTTATTCAAAATAGCAAAATTCGTATAAAAAGCAATTGCACCGAATGCGGGAAATGTATCCCTTTCTGTCCACATGGAGCGCTTTATCTGGAGCAAAAAAGCACATCTTGGCCAGCGATACGACCCCCTGAGAACCAATACGATGTGATAGTTATTGGGGGAGGGCCAGCTGGTTCGACTGCCGCAAGGGTTGCGGCGGAAAAAGGCGCTAAGGTTCTTCTTATTGAAAAAAAACCTGTTGTAGGTGCTCCCCAACTCTGCGCGGAGGGCATCAGTCACACCGGGCTTACAGATGTAATGCCGATTATCCGAGAAAGATGGATTGCTGCGCCGATTATCGGCGCGATCCTCGTTTCACCTTCCGGATTGAAAACTACTGTTAGGCATCCAAAAGCCGGTTATATTCTTGAAAGAAGGGTTTTCGATAGAGATTTATTCGCCATGGCCGGAGAAAAAGGCGTCAAGGTTCTAGTGTCGGCGACAGCGAGGGAATTTGTGTGGGAACACGATTGTATAGTCGGGTTGAATATCGACTGGAGGGGTGAATCGCTTACCATCAAAAGCAAGATATTCATTTGTGCCGATGGGGTAGAGGCCACTATGGCAAAATCGCTATTTCCCCGTGAATATTTAGCTCCCGACCAGATGCATGTTGCGGCACAAGTTGTAATGACTGGAATAAATCTTCAAGAAGGATTCCCTGAATTCCATGTGGGAAAAGAACTCGCTCCAGGGGGCTATGCCTGGGTATTTCCAAAGGGCGAGGACATCGCTAATGTAGGAATAGGAATAAATCCCTCTGTTTATTTGGAGACAAAAGCTACAGCATGGAGCCTGCTTAAGAAATTTATCGATACTCGATTTGGAAACGATGGAGAGATTATTGAAATAGCCAGTGGTAATGTTCCAACCGCGAAACGCCTCGAAAAAATCGCCTATAGGAATGTGCTATTCGCTGGGGATGCAGGAAGACTATCTGATCCAATATCGGGAGGTGGTTTAGCTAATGCGCTTCTTTCCGGTAAGCTTGCCGGTGATATAGCAGCGGTTTCAATAAATGGCAAATCACCCGAGGAGACCGAGAAAATACTGGCTGTATACGCTTCCTCGTGGGATAGGGCTAAAGGCAAACAAATGTCCTTCTATTGGAAGGCCAAGAATATTTTTGCCAGCTTGGAAAACAGCGATATAGAAAGCATCTGCAAAATCATCGATGACCGTTTTGGCAGGAATTCCTTCGATGGTATTGATATACCCGGCACCATTAAAGCGATTATTTCTGAGCGAAAGCTCTTGTGGCGATTCGCCAAAAGTTTGCTGCCCTCAAAAAAATAGATGCTTTATTTAGCGGAGGCTTTTATCTTGTTCGCCCTAACGGCAATTCTCGACTTCAACCTTGCACAAGTCTTATGATGGATAATCCCCTTTTTAGAGGCTTTATCTAAAACACTATATGCGTGTGGCAACGCCTCAAGCGCTGTTTCTTTATTTTGCGCAGTGCGAACCTGACGCATCATATCGCGAACATAACCTTTCATGACACGGTTATGTGCACGCTTTTTTTTATCCTGTCTAACGCGTTTTTCAGCGGACTTATCGACTTGTGTATTGGGCACTTATTCTCCTCCTGAACTATTCTTTGTTTTTCTTCTGTTTTGCGGCCATTGCCTTTTCTGCCATCTCTCCGATCTTCTCGACCGTTAAAGGAATGGTTTTGGCGAAGTTGCCTATTTTATCCGGTTTAACCGGAAGTAAATTGACTTCCTTGTCGTTTATAACGAGAAAAGCAATAGGCTCGACAGTGAAACCTCCACCACCACCGCCACCGATATTATTATTTTTTTCGTTTTTTGCTTCGGAACCACCAGCACCGAAACCCACGCTAACCTTACAAATTGGAACAACTGTCTTACCGCCCAATTCGATTGGATCGCCAATTATGGTTTTCGCTTTTGCGACCGTTTCGACATTTTGTAAAATTACCTTTAAAACCTCTTCAGCGAACATAATACCTCCCCGCTGTGAATTTAATCCTAAACCTCAAGGGGCTGTGCCTCTCGAGATTTTTTAAGCTTCTTATATTCGCGATACATTTTGAAAAGCTCAATCTTGGGTAAGCGCCAGACCAAACACCCAAATGGCACGAATATCATATTGAATATATTGTTTCTGGCTCTAATATGCAAACTAAAATCACATTTAGCTTGTGGATAAAAATCGTAAGTAATATCCAAGCTATCGAAAAAAGCAAAAGAAGATTTCAAGGCTGAAACCCACCCGAATATCATTCCAGTCAATGCAGGATCGTCATTACCAAAACCAATCCTGGTCGAAAGGATTTTTACGCGGAAGCTTGCAATCACCTTAAAAGTGAACCTAAAAACGCTTTTAACAACTTTGATAAGTATTGCTTTATGCGAATACCAAAAACTTAGACCCACATTTCTTGAAGCCTTATTTTTTGTATGTTTATCCTCGGCTTTGGTTTCATTTGTTTTTTGTTTTTTCGAGGGAGTTTTATCTTTATTAGAAAATTTATGAAACAGGAAACCTGTTCTTTTTCTGTTTGGTGAAAACTCCATCCAATACCCAATATACTTGATCTTAGCGTGATATCTAGTATCGGTTACCCTTAAATCTACGGTTACCGGTGCAAATATCATTGTTAAAAACAAAAGGAGTATGATACCGATGAGGGTCAATAATATGTAAAGAACGAATATCATCCTTTTATAGGACAAGCGAATATTCTATGAATTCTCTTCGCTTTGTCAAGAAATAAAATTTTGAGCTTGGCTCAAGTATCATGATTTAACCCCTATGGAATTCCTCATGATGTTTAATTATAGCCTCTATCTTGTTAATTTTGTTCTCTGGAATGGAGAAATAAATTTGCTTATCTGGAGAAAAAAGAAATTGGAGTAACTCAATATCAGCATAGTCAAGTGCTATACCTATGGAAGCACATTTCGAGCAAACAATTCCCCCGTGAATAGCTGAGAAAAGCGAGCCCTTTTCAGAAAGATCACCTCCGCAAATAGAGCATGATTGAACTATGGGTGAGTAGCCTCCAGCATCGATCAATCCACAACG
This sequence comes from bacterium, assembly GCA_023145965.1. Lineage (NCBI taxonomy): Bacteria > bacterium. The sequence continues at coordinate 11,574 of JAGLDC010000024.1, forward strand.
AAAGCTAAGAATTTCAGATGAAATATTCTCGATATCGCAGTCACTCAATCCTATGAGCGAATTTATAAGAACCCTCCATATTGAATCCGATGATTCTCCCTCGAAAACAGCCTTATCTATTGCAGTAAGAATTGAAACTGCCGCCTGAATCCTGTCGTAGTCTTTTTTGATAACATAGTAATCATCAAGTATCTCGGCGGATGATAAAACCTGCATCTGACGAGTTGTTTTACTATAAATAGTCGCTTCGATCCGATTAAGTGGCTCTAGTGCGGAGGCCAATCCCTTTTTGGATTTAGCGGCTCGCGCGCCTTTGGCAATGACGCTCAGCTTTCCCTGCTCCTTAGTGAACAAAGTTGCAATTAGACTCGAATCTCCGAATTTTATTCTTCGAAGGACAATCGAGTCTAAGCAGTATATTTCCATCAGTTTAGTTGAATAGTCAATTAATTAGGAACTTCGGCTTTCTCGGATTTTTTCTCCTGAGCACGAGCCCTCTCTACTTGCTGCATGATAATAGTTTGGATCTCGGTGAATCTCGATTCTACAAGCTTTATCTCCTCTTCAGAAAGCCCAGCAGGAATCTCGGAATTGAAACTCTTGGCTGCCTCGAGTTCTGATATCGCCTGAACAAGCTGAGGTTTAAGTTCTGCAGGTGTCTCAGGATCATCGACACGAACCTTTATTTCCGCAATTTTAGCATCTATCTGCTCAGAGGAAATCCCTTCGGACCGCTTTTTTTGCATTAAATAATATGTAGAGAAAAGAACCTTCTGGTAAACGGCGTTAAAAGTATTAAGGTCGATCCCAATAGCTGCTAGCTCCGATTCAAGCTCCTCGACAGCCTTAGCTCCTTGAGCACTGAGCACCGGATTGTCATCGCGATATTTTTCGAGAGCATCTTTTTTCGAGGTCATTTTCTCGAAAACGATGGGATATATTTTCAGAAAAGTATCGATCTCTGAATTTGTGAGGGTTGGTATCTCTATCGTAGCTTTTTCCTTTGGGGTTTCAATCTCATTGATGACCTGCTCATCCTTTTTAGCGCAACCCGAAAGTAGAATCGTAAGTATTAAAGCCATAGCTACTAAGGTTTTAGTCAAATTCATTTTCTCTCCAATTTATGGGTTCAATCGATATATCATTCTAGGAAAAGGTATAGCCTCACGAATATGGTTTATCCCGCAAATCCAAGCGACAGTGCGCTCTAAACCGAGGCCAAAGCCCGAATGTGGAACCGAGCCATAGCGTCTAAGATCGAGATACCAGCTGTATGCCTCCTCTGGGAGGCCCTCCTCGCGTATTCTTCCAACCAACGCATCGATGTTCTCTTCTCGCTGGCTTGCTCCGATAATCTCGCCATAACCTTCAGGTGCAATAAGATCCGAGCATTTCACCAAATCGGGGTTATCTGGGTGTTGTTTCATATAGAAGGCTTTAATTTTCTTTGGATAATCATAGATAAACACAGGCGTGCCAAAAGAATCGGATATTATCGTCTCAGCAGCGCCCCCGATATCCTCGCCCCAGACAATTTGCTCGCCCTTGCTATTTAATAGCTCGATAGCATCGTCATAGGATATTCGTGCAAAAGGTTTTTCTACTCCAGCAAGAAGCTTTTCGGTGTTGCGTTCGAGGATTTCGAGCTCGTTTTTACAGACCTTAACCGTCTCTTCGATTATCGCTCGGACTAGCTCTTCTTGAAGGTCCATATTGTCGTCGTTATCGTAGAAGGCTTCCTCGACATCGACCATCCAAAATTCTGTGAGATGGCGTCGCGTCTTCGATTTTTCCGCGCGAAAAGTAGGGCCAAAATCATAGACGAGGTTATGCGCGAACATGGCAGCCTCTAAATAAAGCTGACCAGTCTGCGCAAGATAGGCATTACCGAGATCGAAATATTTAGTCTCAAAAAGCGTCTGGCCCTCCTCGCCAATGGAGCCTGTGAGAATAGGTGTGTCTATGAGAATGAATCCGTTATTATCGAGGTAGCTCCTTATAGATAAAACTAGCGCGTTACGGACTCGTATTATCGCCCACTGTTGACTGCTTCTTAGCCATAGATGCCTGTTATCGAGAAGGAACTCGGTGCCATGCTCTTTCGGTTGTATAGGATAATCCTGCGCGGTTTGTAATATATTGAGGCCGGTGACACCCATCTCGTAACCACCCACTGCTCGAGGTTCCTCTCGAATGACACCAGTAATAATTATCGAGGACTCCTGTGTTATATCTTCAAAAGCAGAAAATGTATCCTCCGGGGTCTCGCCTTTAAAAAGAACACATTGCATCATGCCCGTGCCGTCTCTAGCTACAATAAACCTAACCTTACCGTGACCGCGGTAGTTATAAACCCATCCGCGAACAGTAACCTCTTGTCCGACATGGTCTTTAGCGTTTTTTATATAGAATCTTTTTTCCATATTTTTTCTATCATTGATTGAACTTAACAACGCAGTAATATAAACGCCACTGTTCGAAAGTCAAGAATTCACTTTATCTCAAAACAATATAATAAGTCAAAGTATAACAGTGAAACATTTATATAAAAAACAGTTATAAAATTTCTAAAAGTCATCTTATACTAGGGTTGATTTATAAATTTCTATTTATGAATAATAGTTCGCAATGCTATTACATTATAATACAGTTAGTTATAATATTGACTTGAAATTATTAATTATATCGAGTTTGAGCGATGAAATTTAGCTTGCGAAAATCCTTTTTGCATATTTTATTAAATCTGAATTGAAAGAATGATTCTTAAACTAGAAAGGAAAGCAAATGAAGAGAAACATAATCCTAATACTCCTAGCAGTATTATGCTTGACTTCTTTAGCTCAAAAAAATTCAACCCTTTATTGGTTCGGCTATGTTAAAAGCGAATACGAGCATTCGTTTGCCGAGGAGAAGGATAACAGTGGTGAGTTCGATGTATTATTATCCGGCCTTGGGCTCGTTGCCGATATTAATGACTTCTCTCAAGCATATATTTTTGTTTACGGCAATTATCCGGGTGTGAATGGGGTGGATTCGACAAGCGTTGTAGTTCGAGATTATATCGGCGTTTTGGATGTTGAGGCCAGGTTTAAACCTATCGAGAACCTCCAATTAACTCTAGGGCAATTTGTTACACCATTTGCACAGGAACATTATAAGTCATCGTCCAAAATTGACTTCATAAAAAGAGGGTATGTAGTTGCTAACTCCCCATCATACAGAGACATAGGTGTATATATTAAATATAAAATTCCCATTGTTACCGCATATGCTTCACTTACGAATGGTAGCGGTATGAATACCTTCGATGGAAATAAGTATAAGAATTTCTCCGTCTGGGCTGAAGTTAAACCTATCGAGGGTCTTAAGGTTATGGGCGGGACATCTATAGGTAAAGACAATGCCTCCGACTCTCTAGCTGAGGACCAAAGGTTTTATAGTGCAGGGCTTTCATTTAGTTATGGCCATCTGGGGCTTACAAGCGAAATGTCGATAAAGGACTATCGGGATCAGACTTCAGATGCGCTTTACGCATATGGATATTATGATATTCCTATTTCGAGTGATATTCTTCATTGGATAACCCCTGGATTCAGATACGATTATCTCGATCCACCTCTGGATTTAGATAAGACCGATCGCTATACTTTCGGCTTAGCATTTCATTTCGACGAATCTAAATGGCTTAGTATGTTGCGTATCAATTATGAGATGATTGATGGTGAAAGCACAAATCCGCCGGATAACCTTATTGTCGAGCTTCAGATGAGGTTTGATTAAATAAATATTGCCTTGAAACCAAATAAAAAAAGCCCGTCTTATGGCGGGCTTTGTTAATTATCTTAAGAAAAAGGCTACACTGATTCGGTGCTCGAGCTGAATGTAAACTCTCTTGAAAGTATTGCTGGGACTTTAGCCCAATAATGCGGTTCACTGAAATACGAGCCCACTCGAACTGCTTTCCCAAGGGCAACAGCGTTAGCCAAAGCAACCATGGGAGACTCGTTGAAGCGAAGGTTTTTCACTGGCCCGGCGATCTTGCCGTTTTCTATCGCGAAAACGCCATCACGGGTCATACCTGTAAGAAGCATATCGCGAGCATCGACCTCCTCGATATACCAGAAACGCTGTATAAATAAACCATTGCCGCATTGTTCGATCAATTCCTCGACTGTCGAATCGGTGCCCCCAAGCGTAAACGGCCATTTTATCGCGTCCGGTGTATCACCTTTTTCCTTGGCCCAGAATCTAGACATGGGAAGTCGATCGAGCACGCCATTTTTCACCCAAAATGTTGGTTTCACGGGTAGTCCGTCGTCGCTGAATGGAGGAGGTGGCATTTCCGGATCGAGTTGGCCCACCGAGATATTAATTGAATCTGCGAATACTTTTTCACCGAGTTTTCCTGCGAAAGCGTTTGTGCCTTCATCAGCATCGCGGCGAGAAAGGTAATAGTTAAAGTATTCGAGCAAGTCTATCACTGCTTGCGGTGTAAGAACTACATCGTAGTCGCCGGGACCGATGTTCTTTGGGTTTTCTGAAGCTACCGCTGTGGCAAATGCTCGACGTGCCAGAGCTTCCGGCTCGATGGCGTTTATGGATTCAGCTGTTGCGTTAGCATAGCCGGAGCCAGTTTTACCGCTAACGGAACAGGAATATTCGACATGGGTAAAGCTATCTTCGGCAGAAAGGCCGTGATTATTTGCCAATACTTTTTTAACGATTCCAGTTTGATATAGCCCACCCGCGCTCATGCCCTTGGATTTCGCCATTTCCGTCACTATCGAGATATGCTCGACAATATCATTAGGGGAGAGGTCGGCAGTGTCTTGAAAGAATCTCTGTGGTGTTTCAGGATAGGCCTGAGGGTCAAGAAGAGGCATGGCTTCGGGGTCTTCCGGCGTTTGCATGGCGATATTCGTCGCCACGGAGACGAGCCTGTCCAGCGCATCGATGTCGAGGCGATTAGTGGAGGACGAACCGTGCTTTTTTCCTTGAAATACTTCGAGAGAAATATTTATTTTATCCCCTATGGAATTTTGCGTTATCGCGTTATTGCCAAATCTAAGGGATGTCGTTGTAGTTGAGATTACATCGACTTGTGCCGAAAATCCTTTTGGAATCCGACTCAAGATTTTTTTACTTAGCTTCTTTATTATTTCCATTTTACTTCTTTATAATAGTTTTAATTAATATTTTCTAACTAATCGAACTAAAATATGTTCATATGATTTATTTAGTTCAAGATCGTAACCAGTGAAAACCGCTGCTAAATCGAGTTTCGGTATCAATGTCAAGGTTTGACCGGCATAACCCTTTGCAGAATAGCAATTTAAAGTTCGAAGCTTCCCTAACCACCAACCATAACCATAATAGTTCCCTTGCGGTGCCTTAAGAACCGGAGACAGAGTCCTATTAAGCCAATCTGCACTCACTATTCTTCTATTTTTGTATAATCCACTGTTCAAGATAGTGAATCCGATTTTTAAAAGACTCCTTGGTGTTAGAGAGACCCCACTGCGAGAACCAGCCACACATGGGTATTCGAGATTATCTCGGGACCAGGTAAAACCCTCGATCATCAGTGGTTCGAGGAGGTTTTGATAGGCGAATTTATCTGCAGAAAGCCCGGTAGCACGCTTCAGGATTGCTGAAAAAAGGTGATAAGCCCCGGTATTGTACTCGAAGATCTCCCCGGGAATGTGTTCCATAGGCCTAGATAAAATGAACTCGAACCAATCCGGTGAGTTTTCCATAAGAAAATGGCTGTTTTCGTTGGATTCGTAATCTATGCCCAATTCGCGCCAAAAGAAACCTGATGTGTGTGTTAAGATATGTTTTAGCCTTATCTCGCGTTTAAGCTTATCATCGAAATGACCGTTGAATTCAGGGAAATATTCTATGAGACGGATATTCTCGCTTTCTATATATCCCTTATCAATAGCTATACCTAAAAGCAACGATGTGATGCTCTTTGTAACGGACATCATGGGATGTAAAACCAACTCATTATGACTGCTACTATAAGCTTCAGCAAAGATTTTGCCTTTGCATCCGAGAACAGCGCCGTGAATCTGCTTCGGCGATCTTATTATCTCTTCGAAGATATCACATAACACATCGGGAGCAAAGCAAGAATCCTGAGGATTACTTGTTTCGAGTCCGTCATCGAGGTTTCGTGGTTTTATTTTTTCGAGAATTTCCAAAGTATTTTTTTTAAAACGAAAAATTTTAAAAAGTATCGGAGTCGAATCCGGCTATAAAAATAGAGGATCACTCCGATACTTGTAGTTAATAATTATAGCGATTCGGTCTTAGAGCTAAAAGTAAAGCCTTCGCTCATAATAGCGGGCAGTTTCACATTACTATTGATTCTTTCCGCCCGAGACAAAGCGACGATATTATTAAGAAATACTATCGGAGACTCGTTCCAGCGCATGTTTTTAACCGGACCGACTATCTTGCCATCCTCGACGAGGAAGACCCCATCGCGGGTCATGCCGGTAAGGAGCAATTCCTTGCGATCGACATAACGGATATACCAAAGATTTTTCACGAGAAGTCCCTTTTTACAGCTCTTAACAAGGTCCTCCACGCTTTTATCTTCTCCGTCCATTACAACCGGATAGGCTGTGGCGTCCGGTTCATTCCCGGTTTTTTTAGCCCAAAAACGGTCGTATCTCAGGGCTTTTAATACGCCTTTTTCGACGATTGTATTTGGCTCGACAGGAAGCCCGTCCGCTCCGAATGAGGGTGGCGGAAGCTCTTCGTCGTCGGTTACGAGATTGATATTTACTTTATCGGAGAACATCTTTTCTCCGAGTTTTCCGGCGAAAACGGTAGTTCCCTCATCTGCGTCGCGGGCATTGAGATTATGGAAGAGGAACCAAAACATCTCAGACGTGGCTAATGGTTCGAAGATGACTGTATAATCATCGGGTTCGATATCCACGGGATTTTGGGCCATCTCGGCATTGCCTAACGCCATATTGGCCATCTTCGAAATGTCGATTTGCGCGTAAGAGCTTCGATTCATATGCCCTTTTCCGCTTCCTTTCGGGCCGTGGATTGTAGTGCTATAATCTACTACCGTGAAATCCTCTATGGAAAAAAGCCCCTTCGAGTTTGCTATAGCTTCGACTTGAGCTTCGGCTTCGAAAAGGCCGCTCGCGCGATAACCTTTGGCCTTCGCGCCATCGACTACGACTTTGACATCTTCGGCGATCTGTTCGGGAGTCAATTCGACGACATCCCGGAAAAAGCGCTTCGGCGGGTCCAGATATTCTTGCTGCTCGATAATTTCCATAAGCTCCGGGTCCTCCGGGGCGTCTTCGGACATCTTAATCGCGACATCGACGAGGTGCTTTAATGAATTATCGTCGAGTTTATTTGTGACCATGCTTCCCTTGCGCAGGCCGTTGTAAATCTCGATGCGAACATTTTCCTGTTCGCCGCCCATGTTTTGGGTAATGGCGTTTTCGCCAAAACGCGTCGCTAGCGATTTGCCCCATGAATAATAGACTTGCGCGGTATGGTTCTTCGCCAACTCAATAATCTTCGTGGTTAATTTTTTTACTTCTTCGTGGTTTCTCATAATTGCGCACCTCCTACCGCTATATTGCGGAATCTGGTAAAACTTGCACCATGAGTCATACGCATGACCTGCATCGGTTCGCCTTTGCCACAATTCATTACGCCGTGTGTGTTCCACCATTTTTTGCCGGCGATAGCGTCGCAGCTATTCCAGAACTGCGTTGTTTGGGCTTGATAAGTAACCTTCTTAAGCGGTTTAGTTTTGCGGCCGTTCTCGATCATCCAGAACATATCGCCGCCAAACTGGAAATTGTTGCGCATTTGATCGATGGAGAAGCTGCCCATTCCCTCGATATATACTCCGCGGTCGATTCCCGCGATGAGGTCATCGGGGGAGAGGTTGTCATCGGTTCCGGGCTCCATGTATAGATTTGGGATTCGATTAATCGGCGGATGGTCGAAACCGTCGGATCTGCAACAACCGTTGGACTTGTTCCATCCGATTAAGGGCGCTGTTTCGCGCGTGCATCCGAGGTTTGCAAGAACGCCGTCTTTGACCATTGGGAAACTGTATAATTCGACTCCGTCGTCATCATAGAACCAGCTTCCAAGGCCGCCTTCGAGAGTATTGTTCGCCGTGAAATTGACGATATCGCTTCCATATTTATAGTCACCGACCATTTTAGGATTAACGAAACTCCGACCGGCCATGTTGGCTTCCCATCCGAGAATGCGGTCGAGTTCGGTCGGGTGACCGACTGATTCGTGCATTGTAAGTGAGAGGTGCATCGGGTCGAGCACGAGATCCATGATGCCTTTAGGTGTATCATCTGCGTGGCACTTGAGCAAGGCCTCTTCCGCCCATTTTTTTGAATTACTTTCGAGATCGACCTTTCTGATGAACTCGAACCCCGCCTGCTTCGCGCCGCCCTGATAGCCTCGGCTCTGTGATTCGCCGGCATCGACAGCATGGCAAGAGAGCATCGGATTTGCGAAATTGTTGGTTAAATCGAGATAGCTTCCATCGGTGTTGGCGATGATTCTGTGCATTTTAATGAATTGCAGGAAACCCCAAGCCATAACGATATTGGGTTGTTCGAGCATCGTATTGGTGCAGTTGAGCAACAGCTCTGCTTTGTCTTTGTTAGGTACTGCGAAAGGGTCCTCGATACATGGGCCGATTTTCGTATCTATATGTCCCGTTTCGGGTGTCATAATAGCCGGAGGGTTTTTAGGAGCTTTCCTAGATGCTCGAGCTATAGCGACAGCACGCGCAGCCGTTTTTGCAACTTCGTCAGTGGTGAGTTTTGTGTTCGAGGCAAAACCCCATGCACCATCGACGAGAACCCGAACGCAATAACCAAAGCTTTCGGTTTCATCGATAAGTTTTAGTGATTTTCTTTCAACATAGACCCTGTTTTGTCGCTCATCGACAATTCTCATGTCGGCGAAAACCGCGCCAGCAGCCTTCGCCGCATTCAATGCGACATCGGTGAATTCTTTCATTTGGTCTCCTTTTTAAAAATTAAATTTGAATATTCATTTTTATAATATCATAAGGTATATTCAAATATGATTAAGTCAAGGATAAACTATGACCATAGGGTCATAGTTCCATTTAAAAACACCCTTTATTTATTTGCTTAATTTTATTAGCATAATATGTTCCATTTTGATCTGAGAGTATATAGCTTTTATTCTCGATTATTATTTACTAGGATAGTAAACTTTCAGGAAAAATAAAAGCTGTATTTCTTTTCGCATTTAATTCTACTTGACATTTGTGCACTTAATAATATATTTTAATTTGTTCGCACAAGTCGATAGTGTTAAGTAAATTAACCCATTTCGATTAACCCATTCCGGAAGGGATTACCGGATGATGAATTTTTATGATTTTATTCCCTACATAATACCGGGGCTGGTTATAGTAGCTGCGGCTTTAGCCTTTCTTGTTTCTCTATTAACTGGTGGTGAAGAGAAAAAGCTTGTAACAAGAATTATCTCCGGTTTGCTTGTTATTCTTATAATCGTAATTGCTGGAGTTTCATGGTATTTACTCGATCGAGTTTATGTATCCCATAAAGAGCGAATGTATTCAATGGATCAAAACCTCGGCTTAGCACGTGCGAAAGTAGATAGTCTGAAGTCCCTTTGTGATTACCATAAAGCGAAAACCCTTGATTTATCTATGGTTCTGGATGTATCTTGTGCGGAAAATAATTCTCTTGAAAAGACTATCGAAGAATTGAATAAGCATGCAGAGGATTTGGATATGGCTCGTAAATCAAAGGAAAACACTATAGCCGCACTTAAAAGGGATAAAAGCAAGCTTAAAGAAAGGGTAGTGGAGGTAGCTAAAGCTGCACAGAAAAAAGTCCAGATAGTTATTGATTCTCTGGTTGAAACTGCTAGTGTTCGCCAGGAGAATATTCAAACTAAAGAAACCGAATCAAAACTCACTTATTCCATTTCGACGACTGATTCATCTGGTAAACAGACATCTAATAACACATATTATTCTTTCTTTGCAGATCCTCCTGGCGAGCTAAAAAATGTATCGATCTACTTTAAACTCGATCAGCCATTTTTGGATATCGAAGATATATCAGACGAAGTGATCCGAAATCGCCGCTCAAAATTCTTCAGCGAGATGGGCGGAACCGGTTTTTTTTATCAAATTGCTAATTTAGCCGAGGGAGAAGCAATAATTATAAGGATTTCCGCCGAAGGGTATATATCGCCGAGACAAAATGAACCTCCGGTTCTTTATCCATAAATAATATTTCATTGACTTTCCGAATTCTAACTCATAATTTGAGTAAAATATTAGTCTCTAAGGAGCGATAAGCTATGTGGGTAGTCCAAATAGTGCTTTTGTTGTTGTTTGTAATAGTGGCGATAGTATTCGTGTCTTTGAACGGTGGCCGTAGTGTAGAAATTATTTCTCTCGGATTCCAGAGTTTCTCGAATGTGCCCCTCAATATCATAGTCGTCGAAAGCGCTTTTTTCGGCGCTCTATGGGCCTTACTTGTGTTTTTCTTCATTCAGCTTTCGAGCCGGATTAAGATAATGCGTCTTAAAAGGTTAAATAATAAACTTCGTGATGAATTGGATTCCTTAAGGATTCTACCTCTCGAAGATATTCCCATCTCTGAGGAGGAAGAATGATATCCGACAGCTTGGGTTTCATTCTATTAATATTCGTGTTCAATGCGCTTTTAGCTTTTTGGTTCCTTCAGAACAAGAAACTGGTGAGAAATCGTCACAAGGATAAATTCACCGAGGGTTTGAGGGCTATCATCACCGGGGAAAGAAAGAAAGCTATTAAGATACTACGAGAAACGGCCATAGAGGACACCGGTAACGCAGAGGCTTTTATACTTCTCGGGGATTTGGTCAGGGAGGAAATCGGCCCTCGAAAGGCTCTTCAGATTCACCATAGTGTTATGGATAGAAAAACACTAAACAATGCGGAACTGAACCGTGTGTCGAAATCCCTTGCGTTGGATTATGCCAAGTTAGGCGACCATGAGATGGCCATCGACATATTGATGCAATCCTTTAAAACTCTGAAGGATAGCTGGACAAAGGAATTCTTGCTGGAGGAATTAGATAAAGTTGGCAAATGGGACAGCGCTTTCGATCTTTTGTCTTCTACGAAGAATGCCAGCATTTTGCACAAAGGACAACTTGCTCTTTATAAGGTCATGATGGGTAACTCCATGGCCGAAAATGAGAAATACCACAATGCGCGGTTGCTTTTCAAGGATGCGATAAGGATAGACGCCGAATGCCCTTCAGCTCACATGCGTATAGGGGATGCATATTATGCAGAAGGCAAATTGGATTCTGCTATCGAGTGGTGGAGGAAGTTTTGTGAGAAGTTCCACGAGATCGCATGGACTTGTTTTGAACGACTAGAACGAGCGGCTTACGATAGCGCGGATTTTGGCAGTATGATAACCTTCTACAGCGAGCTTATCTCAACCGACCCAAAGGATTTTTACGCCAGAGAAGCTCTTTCGGATCTTTTTGTTCGAATGGGTAGGTTGGACGATTCTATATCTATACTTCAATCCCACGCCGATTTGCCTATAGAGCTTGAACTCAAATTATTAAGTTTATTGAAAAAGAGAGATAATATTGGTGGGGATATTGGAGTATTGGTTGAAAAGATAGATGCACTAGCTTCGGGAAAAAACAGCTATGTGTGCAGTGAATGTGGTTATATATCCAGCGAACCGATCTGGTATTGTTTTGATTGTGGAGCTTGGAACTCCTTTGGAATATGAAAAAATTAGGACTTATATTAATTCTTTGCGTTTCGCTTTTTGGGATTGCTGTTTCTATTAATCCTGAATCACTCGATGTTACTCTCAGTGAAATGGAATCTGATTCAACTCTAGCTATCAGAGCGCGCTTGGCCTATGCAAGAGGATTATATCATTCTACGAAAGACCTAACAGAAAGGATTTCAGAGCCGACGCAATCAGATAAACTATTACTTGGTCAGTGTTGCCATGTTCTAGCACAACCACATGCAGCGAGAGGTTATTTCTCTAGTATTACTGATTTAGAGCTTATTCCTTTAGCCCTTTTGGGGTTGGCGGAATTATATTGCGGCGATATCCCTGATATCGATAGTTGCATGAAGTATGT
>JAGLDC010000025.1 GCA_023145965.1 bacterium
GTGGAGATTGTATCGAAGATGGATTATCTTTCGCGGTTCGTTGAACTTACACTACCGGGTAGCAATGAGGAACAAGTGGCTGAAAAGCCTACTGAAGAAGTCGCTGGGGCCTGGACGCTTCAATTTGGTGCCTTCGAGATGGAAACTCTCGCGCAGCAGATGGCTATAAAAGTCCGAAAAGAGGGTTTTCGCGTATGGATAGTTCCCAAAGCGAATGATGAAACGACTATGTTTTATATTTTCGGCGGGGAATTTGCTACGAAAGGGGAAGCAGCGGCGCAAGCCGATGCTCTTGCGCGCGAATTTGAATGTAGGGTAGTTGAAATGCCCGAATAGGATTTAATTGAGGATATCTATGAAAAAAATTCTTTTATGCGCCTTAGCTTTAGTTATCACCTCTTTTGCAGTTTACGATAATGCAGGGACTTCAGGGATGACATTTTTAAAAATTGATTTTTCGCCTAAGGCTTCAGCCCTAGGAGGCGCATGTGTAGGCTATTCAGAGGGTCCGAATGGTCTTCTTTCAAATCCTGCTGCAATGAATTTTTCAAAGGACCTTTCTGTAAGCACTGGTTTCGGAAGCTTATATGCGGGAATAACAACGGGACATCTGATGGCGCAAAAGGGTTTTGCCTTTGGAAAACTTGGCATCGCACTGAAATACTTGAGTTACGGCACGATGGATAAAACCGACGATTATGGGAATATTATCGGTGATTTTTCCAGCACAGATATGGCTTTAGCGCTATTATTTAGTAGAGAAATATTAGATAACCTCTCCTTTGGTATAGCGCCTTTTGTTGCAAGCAGTTCTATCGACACCTTCTCCGCTTTGGCTGTTGCTGTCGATTTCGGGACGCAATATAAATTCGATAGGGGGAGAGGGCATTTAGGTTTGACAGTAAAAAACCTCGGAACGCAAGTCTCTAGCTATTCCGAGGTTAAAGATACTCTTGCTACAGGTGTTCTATTGGGAGCGAGTTATCGTCTGAAAGGGTTACCTCTTTATGCTCTGGCTCAAGGTGATTATTATCGCGATTCTGGTTTTTCGGGTGGTTTTGGTATTGAACTAATACAACTAAAACCTCTCTATATTCGTGCGGGTTATCGAATTCGCCCCAAGGTATCTGGTGATTTGGCGGATGGCGAAGACCTCAATGGCATCACGGCTGGATTCGGGATTATTTATAAGGGAATATATGCCGATTATTCCTTCCAGCACTTTGGTGTTCTCGGATTTACTCATAGATTTGGCTTTGCCTACGATGGTTTTGCATCAAAGTAGTTCAGAACACTATTGTTAATGAAAAATTATTAACTTTGAATATATCATGGCCAATTTAAACCGGAAAATTTATATCGACGAAAGGCTTTGCACAAATTGTGGTGCATGCGTTGACTCATGTCTGTTTGGCGCATTATCGCTAGATAACGAGAAAGCTATTATAGACTACAATAGCTGCACGCTGTGTGGTGCTTGTGTCGATGAATGCCCCGTTTCAGCGATAATAAAACAAGATACAGAAATCGAGGATATTACTGGCGATTTTAACGATTACGCCGGTGTTATGATATGGGGTGAGGTCGAGGCGCACGGAGATTTATCTCCTGTTTCGCTTGAACTTCTCAATATAGCGCGACAACTGGCCGATAGAAAAAAAGTGCAACTTTCTATAACGATATTGGGAAATGGTGTTGCCAATCTAGCAGAATATGCTATTAAACACGGTGCTGATAGGGTTTTTATAGTCGATTCGACTGAGTTTAGCGATTTTCTCGAAGAAAGATATATCGACGCTATTGCATATATAGTAAACAAATATAAGCCAGAAATTTTCCTTGGTGGTTCAACACTTTCGGGAAGGCGACTCTTACCTCGCTTAGCAGTTCGGTTAAAAACCGGTCTCACTGCCGATTGCACCGATCTTAATATCGATCCAGATACAGGCATTTTGCTTCAAACTAGGCCTGCTTTTGGAGGGAATATCATGGCGACTATCGCTTGCCCTAACTATCGTCCCCAGATGGCTACAGTTCGGCATAAGGTTTTCACCGAGGCTTTAAGCGACGATTCCCGAAGCGGTGACATCATTAAGATAGAGATTGAAGAAATCAAGATAGCTCGAGTTGCTAAAGCTCTTCTGAAGCGGATAGATGAATCTACTGAAGAGGAAATCCCCGTGACCGATGCCGATATTATAGTCGCAGGGGGTAGAGGAGTGGGTGGTCAAGAAGGTTTCAATGTTTTAAGGGAACTTGCCGCTATATTTGGTGGGACTATCGCTGCAAGTAGAGCCGCTGTCGATTCCGGATGGGTTCCATATCATAGACAAGTCGGCCAAACCGGCAGGACTGTTGCTCCGAAGCTATATATCGCCTGTGGAATCAGTGGTGCTATTCAACATAAGGTTGGCATGCAGACCTCGAATTATATTGTAGCGATAAACAAAGACAAATCGGCGCCTATATTCGATATCGCAGATATAGGCATAGTTGGTGATCTTTTTGATGTTGTGCCTGCGTTAGTAAAGGAATTACAGGCAAAATAATTGGTTTAAAGGGAGCTTATGAGGAAGAAGAGTCTTAAAAAATCATTGGGCCTTCTGGATGTTTTCGCTATATCCTCTGGAGCGATGATCAGTTCGGGTTTCTTTCTTCTTCCTGGAATAGCTGCCTCAAAATCCGGGCCTGCTGTAATAATCGCCTATGTTCTCGCAGGCTTCATGATACTTCCTGCGCTGTTTTCAATTGCAGAACTTTCCACTGCTATGCCACGTTCAGGAGGAACATATTTCTTTATTAGCCGGAGTCTCGGCCCGATGTTTGGGACGATAGACGGTATTGGTGTTTGGCTGGCTTTAGTCCTGAAATGTAGTATAGCTTTGATCGGACTCGGTGTATATTTTTCCGTAATCTCCAACATAGATCCAATTCTCTTAGCCGTTGTTTTCGCGCTAATTTTTACTGGAGTTAACCTCATAGGTACAAAGGAGGTTGGGTGGCTGCAAATAGGTATGGTTATGATCCTTCTAGTAATCCTGGCGTTTTTTATTGGAAAGGGTCTTCCGGTGGTTGAAAGCCATCGTTTTAAGCCTTTTGCACCATTTGGTTGGGGATCGATTCTCCCTACGGTGGGGTTTGTATTCGTCAGTTTTATAGGATTGACTAAAGTCGCCAGCGTTTCAGAAGAAGTAAAGAATCCTGCAAGGAATCTACCTCTTGGTATGCTTTTATCTCTTGTTGTTGTCACTGCGATTTATGCTATCGGAGTTTATGTTGTGGTTGGGGTTCTACCAAAGGAGGAACTTTATGGAAGCCTAACTCCTATCACCGACACTGCAGCTATTTTCCTTGGACGAGCAGGCGTGATCTCTATTTCAATAGCTGCAATTCTTGCATTTGCAACGACTGGTAATGCCGGGTTATTATCAGCAAGTCGATATTTACTAGCCATGGGACGGGACAGGGCTATTCCGCATGTATTCTCTCGCTTTTCAAAAAGGAAAACTCCCAAAAACGCAATTCTTCTAACTTCGGGGATAATTATTATTATTATTCTGGCTGTCGATGTAGAATCCATTGCTAAGCTAGCAAGCACTTTCCAAATCATCGTGTTCGCAATTATCAATGTAGCTGTTTTGGTTATGCGCGAAAGCGGCCTTAAGAGCTACGATCCCGGTTTTAAAAGCCCATTTTATCCTTATATGCAAATAGCCGGTATCATTGTTGCAGTTGTTCTTATTCCCGAAATGGGTCTAATGTCCACAATGTTCACTCTTATATTGATCGGATTAGGTATTGTTTGGTATAATTTATATGTGCGCCATAGGGTTAGCGGGGTTCCTGCTGTGGCGAAGGTTGCAGAACGCGTTGCTGAACGACTTCTTGCTCAGGATGCCCATGCTCTCGGACTCGATAAGGAACTTCGTCAGTTACTCAAGGAGAAAGGTTTACGGCGCGATGATCCTTTTGCTGAGATGGTTAATAGTGCCGAATTTCTGGAAGTCCGTTCTAAAAGCAAAGTGGAGGACCTTCTGCACCACGCTTCGCTTTTACTTAGTAAAAAAAGTGGTATTTCTTCGGACTTGATACTCGGAGCGTTATTAGAAAGAAGCCATCTTGGCGAGACACCTGCTGAAGCTGGAGTTGCACTGCCTCATCTTCTTTTAGATGAAGTTGAGGATTTTAATCTTGTATTTGCTCGCAGCGTTACCGGTATTGATTTTCCGATGGCAGACCAAACAATTCATGCCATATTTATTTTACTTGGAAATAGAAAGAAACCAACACAACACCTCCGCTTTTTAGCCGAGATAGCTAGGCGTGCAGAGGATCCTGAATTCATAGATAAATGGATTCAAGCAGATAATAAGGATGATCTAGTCCAATTGCTTCTGATGGAAGAATAATTTTTACTTCTGATGATAGCTGGCTATCGAAAATAACCTACACCTTAAAAGCGCGGCTTATAATGCAATAAAACAGAGCCTTATTCAGCGGGTAACTCGTTATTTTTATTCAATTTATATGAAGCATTCCCTTTCCACCTAAGAGCGATTGCGGTCCATCTAGCAGCCAATTCTTTTTCTCCAATACTATCGTAATATTCTGCTAAAAGGACTGAAGCCGATCCCGCTATTTGAGCCTCATTGAGCGCTGCGGAAACCCTAAAAGTGTATAGAAGGCCATCGATAGCCTCCTCTGGGGAATCCGATTTTAAGTATTCTTTAGCTGTCTCAAAGTGTTTATTCATCATAACATAGATTTGGTCAATTAAAGCTTTGCTTTTACCAATTGCAATCCTCAGATGTGTAGGCAATTCTTTTTCACCATAATCTATACCGATTTTGAAAACATCGGAGAGAAATCCGAGTGCACTATCAGGTCTATCGTAGATATTTACTGAGGCATTTAATAGCAGTGCCGACGTTAACGGAAAAAGATCGCCTCGGTTCTCACGGAGGCTATCTGCCCATGCAAGGTATTCCGCTCCAACAATTTTTGCAGTGAATAAATCCTCAGCATTTTCCTCTAAATAGGAATCTAATAAACCGAGAGTCAAGCGCTCGTAGCCCTGCGAACGATAGACATCATTTTTGCGCTCGAAGCCATAGTCTATCATCCAACGATAGAGTTGAGTTTGGCATTCAAGATTATTGCAAGCGTTTGCGGCATAATCAATATGAGAGAGGGCATTTGCGATTTGGCCGTTTCTAAGTGATTCGGCGGAAGCATCTCTATGGAATAAGACTTCCTTACTAACACTTCTGCATGAGAGAAATAATACAGAAATAAAAATAGTAAAAATCAACAATGAAAGATGCATTTTTTTTATCATATTAAAACCTCCAAGTTATTGCTATTCCTGAACTAGTAGCCTCTAATGAAATATTCTCAAGTTTACCAGAATGGTTTTCCTGTAATATAAATGTCCCAACAGCTACAGCGCCACCCAAAAAAGCCCCGGTTACAACATCGGAAGTGCGGTGGTGGCGCTTATCGACTCGCGAGCAAGCCACGGCTGTGGCTCCAGCTATTAGGCTCGCTGTAGTGGTTGTTTTAGCCAGAGTCCAACTCATATTATTATCTCCAACATGTTTCCATAGATATAACGCTGAGTAGGTAGCGTTACAGAATGCGAAACTTGAATGCCCACTTGGGAAACTATCTCTAGTATGGCGCTCAGAATAATCACTATTGATACGGGCATCCGCATCAGGACGGGAAATACCGAATAAATCCTTTGAGAATCCTGTTAACATCGAGGTTGCTGCGGTTGCCGCCACAAATCCTTTGATATGGTTATATTTTATTAAAAGGGCATTATCCCGTTCAAGTTGTTTGACTGGAGCTAAAAAAACAAGCCCCGTAATCGCTGAAGTTGATAAATAAAAAATCCCGGGTGAAATCTCAGTTTTTGCAAGAGGAGAATTTGTGCTAACATCGAATATTGGTTCATTAAAAAAAGGTTTTGTTTGCGAAAATGCATAAGTGCCAGCCCCCATAAAACCTATGAATCCCCAGTGTATAGCCTCTTGATAAAAATCTAGTGCGAAAGAAGAGAAGGAAAGCACTAGTATTATTAGTATGGTGTGAAATTTCATTATAGCCACAATCGATGTATAATAGTTTTTAGGTCGTTACCATCGATTAGCTCGATGGGGGCATTTTTAGCTTGTTCGATAGCATTTTTTGTAAATTTGCTTGTTGTAATAAGAACGGAGCTATCAGCACTACACTTATGCATCGCACCGAGTAGTTGTTGCACCCAACGATTACTCACCGAGTGATTTTGAGCATAACGCTTTGCCCCGATAATAATTGTCTCTTTTCCTTTTCGTGCAATAACATCTATTCCGTAATCTCCGCCCTTGGGTGTTAATTCTGTTTTATAGCCTTTATGACTGTAAATTTCGGCACAAAGCTGTTCAAACTCCTCAGATGTAGCCATATGTGGATTTCTGAGCTTTTTCCCAGAAAGAGGCCTCTTATTTCCGATTATTAATCGTAAGCCAACAATCCATATTATACCGACAATGATAAACGAAATTAGAAATGCCTCGACAGTTTTTACAGAGAATTCTTGCTTAATTAAAAAAGCAGTGGAGAAGAATAATATTAGAGCTAATAAAAGCCATAACCAAAATTTCAAGGATTTACTCATCGCGGGAAGGTAGATGCTTTTTGGGAGTGATTCTTTCCCCTGGGGTGAGGAAAGTCTTTACTGTGTAAATTGAATCGTTTTTATCAGAAGACCAGGATTCAAGTGTAATACCGATCACAACAGCTTTAAGTGGAAAGCCCTCTTCGAGGGGCATAGCTCTGCCTGTCGAGCCAGAGGTTACTAACCAAACGCCGGCTTCAAAAAACAATAAGGATTTATCGATTAGAACATCGACTTCCCCTCCGATCGCGATGCGCTTTTGCCCAAAAGAGTCTAACACGACAACACCAAATACATTGGGATCATATGGATTTCTGGCTCGAATAACCTTAATAGTATTCGATGGATCAAACGAAAGAACTTCTCCAACCTTTGCTATTTCTGGGATTTTTATATCTGTATAAACAG
>JAGLDC010000026.1 GCA_023145965.1 bacterium
GAACCGAGGGTGGGTGCGGGTTGCCCGAAAGAAACACCCCGACCTTCGGCCACCCCTCTTTAAAAAGAGGGGAATTTCCCTTCGCTTGCGAAGGGGTGCCTCGCGAAGCGAGGCGGGGTAGTTTCGCCACACGGCGCCCGGCGATGTCGAATATTTCCACGCAGGAGGGCGCAAGACCCTCCCCTACGGAACCATTGACAGAAATGTTCACTGCCGAATTAAAGGGATTGGGGTAGGCGGAGAGGGTAATCGCCTGAGGTTTTACCGGCGCGGTCTCTGAAATTGCGTATGGTAAATCGTTTCCGAGCGAATCTACTCTAAGAAGCCACATGTCCATTTTGTGCGGATAGGGCAAGAGCACCGAATCTTCGGCATAACCGGCTATCGCGAAACCGCCGTCGTCACATAGGACTATAGAATTAGGGATCTGGTCGGTGAATCGGTCATAGGTTTTTGTCCAAAGCGTGTCGCCGCGAAGTGTATCGGAGATGACGACTAACCAAGTGGCGGTTTTACTTCCAAGTGATTCTGGAAACGTTGTTACACCGGCAATAGCAAACTTTGTCTGATAAGTTTCATTTCCGACCCAAACAATATCATTAACGTATTGTTCTCCGAAGCCATAATCTGGATGAGACAAACATTTTGTCCATACAGTATCACCGTGTAAATCCGTTCGGACAATAAACCAAGAACCGCTACACATTTTAGATGAACAGCTATCAGAATATCCGACAGCAAGAAATCCCTCCGGATATCCCGGTGCGGGATTCATTATATTTGTAATGGAATAAAACTCTTCGTGTTCAGAATTTCCATAATGGCGAACCCAAAGCGTATCCCCTTCAGAGTCGAACCGGGCGATAACTGCATGGTAATTACTTCCTGTTGTGCGAGTTCCATATCCGCAAGTAATATAGCCGGATTCATAATAGGAATCTCGATTAATACTTTTCATGTCCCATAGTTTGATAATGAAATTGTAAGGGTATGAATAAAAACGGCTTGCCCAAACCCCCGCACCGCTGAGATTATATTTTTGAAGCATCGGCCAACTTCCGTCCATGACAACAATATTCCCGTCGGCGGCGATATCCACGGCATCGCCGAAGAACGCGGTATCGCATACCGAAGTCCAAAGAGTGTTGCCGTTTATACTTATCCTCGAAAGATAAAGGTATGAATAGTCATCTGGGAAAGCGGATTCCATAACACCGACGATAGCAAAAGTAGTGTCGTCTATCGAGACAATACCTTTAGCCATGTCTGTTGCGCCACCTGCATAGTCGAATCTTGTCCACAATGTATTTCCGTCGCTGTCAACCCGTGTTGTGTAAATGCCGGTATAAACGGGTAAAGTTGTGCCTTTGTGGCCGACTAAGATGAAACCACCATCTTGAAGCTGAACAAAATCGGTAAAACTCTCTCGATGCATTGAGTCCCATGTTTTTTCCCAAGCGTAGGTGCAGGATATAAGCAGTAAGAGAATTAGAATCCAGTTTTTCATTTCGACCGCCTTTTTTAACCCCGGCCCCTTTGCAGAGGCCGAGGTTTGATGTAATGCCTATTTTGTTAATAGAACTGTTCCTGTTGCTTCTCGATTAGTGCTTGT
The DNA here is from genome assembly GCA_023145965.1 of bacterium. Taxonomy (NCBI): domain Bacteria; species bacterium. Next base: position 1,613 of record JAGLDC010000026.1, read on the forward strand.
CATTTTATAATGATATACACCGGTGGGACAAATGCGTGCCTCAGAGTCTTTTCCGTCCCAGCGGAAAACGAATCCACCTGTTTCAGAGACTGTGTGTTGTTCTAGTCCTCTAATTCGCCTACCCGACATATCGAAGATTTCGACCTTCACTTCCTTTTCATTCTTAGGCAAACGAACATGAATGTCAACACTTGAATTGAATGGATTGGGTGATGTCCATATTTCAAGCTCGGAATCGGTAGGTTGTTTAGAATTGTTTTTAAACCTGACATCCGGAGGCATAGGCAGTGGCCCCGTATCTCTTGGAACCGAAAGTTCATAATGAACCGACGGTGGTTCTACGATTGAAGTTTCGATTATTGCACATTCGGGTATAAGCGCAGCTCTTTCTTCCATAATCTCGCGGATTTCGTCCGGTATTTCGGGCATTTCCATTGGTTCTTCTCTGGCCATATAATCCATTTCGTCACATCTTAAGTCGAGGTGAGTATTATCGAGATTATTATATTCTATCATGTATCCCCTCCGTAATTCCCCAATCCGAAAGTCTCTATATCGTCTATGACTACCCAGTTACTCGAGGATTGATCCCAGCGCCAAGCTTCTTCAATAGCACAATCCGGATTGTCGTCAGGTTCACATGTGGGTGAAGAACAATCAAACGGAACTTGGCAGACAACGGTTCCTATTTGCCTATATAAAGTCAGCTGGTCTTCAGGGCGAATATCCAGGAATCTCTGCTCGTGTATTGCCCAGCCGTATGGACTTGATGAACCACTCGAACTATGCAATACGAATATAGAATTATAACGAATAATATCTCCAATACTTCCACTTAAGGTTGCGCCTGTGTTTATTGTCTGATAAGTATTGTTTTCTTGATCCCAATACATCGCTTGCAAAGCATCCGGGAAAATATCGATTAACCTTGGATTATAGGCTAGGTCCGCTCTAAATGGAAGCGAATGTAATGCCCATCCTGCCTGCCATTGATAAGGGAATGAACTCCATTGGTCATAATCAACAGAAAGATAGTACATAAGGCCCATGGCCCATGTTTGACTATTATTTACTTAGATATATAGATAATACAATACCCCTGAAACGACTGTTGCATCACTCATGTCGATTCGTATCAACTCATCTGCATCGTTTCCATCGCTTGAACTTGGATAGAACCATTGTACCGAATAACCGGGTCGATATAAACCGACCGCAACAATAGAATCGTCAGCGCAACCCCAGAATGTCATTCGAGAATGCCCACCCCAGGGAATTAATGTCATGGATCTAACAAACCAATAATCGCCTAGACTATCAACACCACCCGTAAAAGTCAAGCCTATCCATTCTGCCCCATCGTCTCTAAGACTCTGGTTAAAAGGTGGTGTAGTTATGTCTCCCCATGGTATTGCGGTTACTATCGTTGATCCTCCTGCATAACCAGGGCCGAATATAATTTCTGTTCCATTGCTCCACCAGCTATTTGTTTCTGCTGTAGCAGTAACTATGGTTATTAGTAAAAACAATCCTGTTATCATTATTTTTTCATTGTATTTTATCCTTTTCTTTTTATTGTTGTTTTAGTATTATGCTTTTCTATCCGCCTGCGGTCGTCGCTGACCGGCGGCTGTGTTTTCGTTTCGAGGCTTATTTGTTCTTGCGAGTTGGTGAGTCCGAAACTCCTTTATAGCCGTGGCCGCCTTGCAGGCGGCCCTATTATTAATTTGAGTTCGTCCTTCCGCTTTTCGGGCGTAGAACGCCCCCCCTTCAGAAAGGATTTTCCGAAAACCGGCATTCCGCGTTGGATGCCTCGATATATTTGATACTCGTTTTGCCATTTTTGTCGAACGGTTTTATCGGCACCAAAGGTGCGCAACCGTTCTTGCCTATAAAAAATATACTTACTTATATATCGCAATCAATACTCTGAACAGGGTATTTTATGCGGGAATTATAGGTTGCGGTAAAGGGCTTAGAATGCCATTAAATAATACTGTTTAAAAGACGGCGTATTGATTTTAAATTCTCATTTCAGATACACGATTCGTTTCGTGCAGACGGCTGAAGTCGTCTGTTGCGGAAATGTCGCCCGGACGAGATACACGCCGGAGCCGAGGGTGGGTGCGGGTTGCCATGTGAATTCGGCCCTCATCCGGCCTTCGGTCACCTTCTCCCAAAGGGAGAAGGAACCACCTCCCTCGCCCTCCGGGAGAGGGACCGAGGGTGAGGGCAATTGCGCCACACGGCGCCCGGCGATGTCGAATATTTCCACGC
>JAGLDC010000027.1 GCA_023145965.1 bacterium
ATCCCCAAAGGGATCGACTGCATCGGTCGAGTCGAAAACATCTTCGCCATTGGCATACAAGGCGAAAACACCGGAATAATTTTGTCCGGTGATAATTATTTCACTCGCACCATCGTCGTTAAAGTCATATAGAACAGGACTTGCAAATATTCTTATCGAAGGGCCGATAGAACGAGGCCAACCATCGAGTGCGGTAAGTGTCGTCCATGCGAGAATGGAATCCGAGGGTGGGCTTTCTATCATAGATTCGCTAACTGAAGTTACCCGGTAGAAAAATTGCGTAACCTCTGGCAATCCCTCGTCGATATAGGTTCCAAATGAGATTGGGAAGGTATTAAGCTTTGTCCACAATGACGAACCCGTATAATCTCTTCTATAGATATTGTATCCATAAATCAAACCATCGTCGGGGGAAGCCCAATATAATTCCACTGAAGAAACTGAAGGATCCATTCCTACCGAGTCCGGAACGGATGGAGTTTTTAAGTCGAAATCGATTGTCTCGGGTGAGCAATTGGAGAAGTCGAATATAGCTTTCCCATCAATATGTATCGACTCGGAAACCAGATTAAGTGGTAAGATAAAAGTATCCAAAGGCTCTATAGTCCCAATTGCGTAGGAGCTAACATCTATAGTAGCACCCGATACCACAAAATCAACATCTCCGCCTCGAAAATCGCCAAATCCTGTATTGGTAACACCGAGAAGTATAATCGCAGTGTCGCCGGGAAAAGGAGAAGCAGCTCCTCCCCTATACTCAGTTGAAAAATGGTGGAAGATTGGTGCTTCAATATAAATCGAAAGTGTATCGCTATAGAATAAGCTATCCGACTCGATCCTAACTACAGGGCGAAGGTTAGTAATCCCTCGACAATCACTAGGAGCCGTGATTGAAAAGGCTGAATGAATTGTTAATGTATCAAAACTTGTAAAAGAATAAACAAATGCAACTGAATCGAGCGTGGGGCAACTAGTTAATGTAAATTTAACAGTATCTGCAGTCGAAGCACCACAGTTTTTAATTGAGAGATCGCAGGCAAAGGTATCCCCCGGTTCGAAAATAGTATCGCCATCCCCACCCAATGGATGGAATACGGCTCTTTCTATGATGGGATATGCTTGAAGCGGTTCAGCTACCGCGAGTGTTTCCTCTGTAAAAAAGGCTCCTCCCCCGGAAGCAGATATATAAACATATTCGGCTTCTCCCGGACGAATGTAGAGTCTTACAATGCCGTATTCGTTAGTAATATCAGTGGCAAATTTCCCTCCGGGGGTTCTGGCTACTATCGAGACATCGCCTATGGGTGAGGAAGTAAGCGAATTAAGCACTGTAACGGTTAATATGCCACCTTCGCTTGGAATCGAATCACGGGAAAATGATAAATCTACTTCTGATAATCCCTGTGGATAGACATCGAGAAAAGGGTAACCAAAAAGCGTTGTAATGCATTTATAATAGCGATAAACCGAGTTATCAGCGAGTGTAAGGAAGATATTCTGGAGTATCTCTCCCAATTTGATCGATTTATAGGGGAAGACGTTGTTTATCCAAAAATAATAGACAAGATTCACCTGAGATGTCCATGCCGCACGGGAATGTGCTATAATGGCGACTAAGCCGCCTTCAGTTGAGCGTATAGATGCGGCACCAATCGAAGATAAATCTATAGCGTTAACCTCGCATGAATATGTGTAAAGTATCGGGAAAAAGGGGTGATTATCAAGAGACAAAAAATCCCCAATATTCAGTCCTCCTCCACCCGATTCTTTTCCAGTATGAAGAATATACTGATAGCCGTGGTCTATGTGGCAGATGAGATATCTTCCTGAATATAATTGTGAACGGAAGTTAGTTTCGTTAAGTTCAATATCCCCACCAGTTAAATCAAAATGAGAATACATCTTAAGAGCATCTATTCCTTCGGGTAAGTGCGAATCGATTATCGAGTCACATATAAGTTGACCCATCTGGTCTTCGCCAGTAGGAGAAAGGCTTGCACATGCGAAAAGCCATCGCCGAATAAAATCGTTATTCAACTCTCTTCTATGCGAACGAAGTTTCTGGACATATGCTATAGCCTCGAGGGTGTCCTCTGGTTGAAATCGACCAACAAATAACTCTGGGAGGAAATCATCCTCATCCTCCTCACCGAAATAACGGTCAGCATTGTTATTCCAATTGCCATCCATCACGGTAAAATACATGTCGGTAGGTATCTCTTCCCATGTGGGAATAGCCATCATTCCATAACGAAAACGAACTGGAAGCTCTTCGATATTTCCAACAAGAAAGACTCCGGATATTCCCCACTTTTGATAAGCATCGACTATAAATTGGCGAATGCGTTCGACTCTGTCAACACCATGCGGATAGGCAGAATATAGAGCTTCGAGAGAAATGGGTTCGATAATAAGGCCGAAAGCTATTTCATCTTGAAAAAAGGCTTCGAAGTAAGGTAGAAATCTATCCGCTATTATCGCGACTCCATCTGAAGGATCATCGCCCAAAGCGGGAGGGAAGCTACGAACCCGGGACTCCATCTCATCCATCGGCTCGAAAATGAAGGGTGCCGGCAGGTTTTCTCGGTTGGCAACATTAGCTTCTAAAATTCGATTACGAACTGAAGCGGAGTATTGCGTGGAGGTAACTGGAAGCTCGGCTCTATAATCCCAGCGTTCGAGGTAAAAATCTATGTGAATTCTTTTATTCAAAAATAGTGTCCCATTGGAATTCTCATATGTAAACGGCCTAAGCTTTATTTGAGCGATTGGAACACCAAACAAAAGGCCGGTATTTATAAGCTCGGCGGTTTGATTATGTTCAGGAAAAAATTGTGGCCAGTTGCTATAGTATTCTTGTTGGGAAACGGAATTTATCTCGATGCCGGAAATTAATACCTCTCTTTCGGCTAGACATTCGATAGATACAGCTCGAGTTTGAGCAGGAAGTGCCACATTAAGCAAGCGGATTGGGAGATCTAATTGGCCGGGATGTGGTTGATCGCATCCTACAAGCTCGACATGAGCGTAATTGCCTTCAACCTCAATTGTTGGGATTCCTTTTTCGAAATGCGTGTAAGAAAACGCAAACAGAAGAGAAAAAGGCATCATTAACAATAAAATTTTTTTAAAATTAATCATCTAAAAATCTCCCTAAGAAATCCAGCCTAATTCGTTATATTTTTCAATGATTATGTTTGTTGTTTTAATAGGGTTATGAAACTCATCGAGCCATATTTTACCCCGTGAAATCATATCCATGCGCAAATTCTTATTTAAGGCCAATTTGACTAGCACATCTGGCAAAGTTTTTTTATTCGCAACAGCAAAAGGATGAGAGCCAAGAAATTTTTCATGGTCGGGAAGTAACTCAACTACAGTGGGTATCCCCATTGCAACCGATTCTAGCCCGCTGATTCCATAACCTAGCTCGCCGAGTTGATCAATAAAGATATGGCAAGAAGATTTAAGGGCTATTGTTTCCGCATGTGGTTTTTTTTCTATAATCACCGGTTCTACATGTATTCTTCTGGCGACGTTATTAATTGCGGATATTATCTCATTGGTTCCTTTTGCGGAACGATGCGATGCAACATGGCCTATACGAATTGGGCCATTGGGCGCTTTAGCATTAGGCAGGTTTATTGGATCGAAAGGAAAAGGCAACCATGTTGATCGAGGGTGAATAAATCGGTGATCGAATTCCATCACGAAGACCACCGAAGCCGCTTTATCTATTTTTGGAATAACACCGTGTTGCCTCAAATCACTCCCATAATATGTTGTAGCTAATTTGCCCCCCCTTAAAACCCAGTCGAGTATCCATTTTCCGCTTCTAAGAAGAGGTATTCCGCCATCCAAAACTACTATATCATAGTCATTTAATCTTTTTGGAAATCCTGCTTTTATTAATCTTTTTTCCCATATTTTATCTCTAAGAGCAAAAAGTTGTTTTGCGGGGAATTTATCACCTCGCCATTTAGGAGGGATTTCATTCAAATCTTTGCGACGAAGGTTTAGCGTTTGAGGAGTCGTTTTCAGTGCGCGTTGGATTTTCGTAATAAAATTGCCGGCTACCAAGGGCAAATCAAGGCATTCATCCTCTTTGAAGCCATAAGGGTGTGGCCACATTGTTATAAGGCAAGAATCGAAACCAGATTTGCGTTCGGCCTTAACTATTGAATAAGGCACTCCAGCGAAGTTTTGTGGTGCAATATGTAAAATAGAAATAGACATTGTTTTATTATACTAAAAAAGTCAAGTTAATCAATGCTAATCGAGAGTTTGAGGGTATCACAACACTGTCCTGGCGCTGTCACGTTTTTTGCTATCTATATGGGTTAGCATCAATAATCTCTTTTTATTGGGCAAATTTTGTGGCATTGCGTTCTCAACCCGCGCCAATGCAGTATTTTTCTTGCATAATTTTTTAGCATTTTTATCATTCAGTCACAAATAGCGGTTTTTTACGTATTGGGTATTTTTACATTTGTAACCCTATTATCATATGTGAATAAATCAGTGACATTAAAGGTTACTTTAATTAAAGAATTCGAGTATCAGTTGGCTTTACACTATCCTGAACGCCAAAAGCTGAAAAACCGACGTTTTTTGATATGATAGATTTTATAAGGTTATTTTAACTAACAAACTCTTATCTATTTGCAATAATCATTGACTTTGCAAAACTTAACTCGTATTATTAATAAGATAGTTAATGTTGATTAATCGAAACATATATAGGAGGATAATAACATGAGAATCAAGGGTTTATGGATATACCTTATTTGCCTTTTATTAGCATTTGTAGCTTTCGCGAACGATGATTGGGCTGCTATTAAGGCCGCTATGGGCAGAGCACACGAAACGCATACAAAAGCAATAGTTAGCACCCACAATGACACAATTGCAGTTCAGCTTGACGATACCGATGGTCAGTTTAATATTGGCAAAACCATTGGATCTGTGACTTTGCTATATAATTACCCATCTTCGCCATGGTCTTCGTGGAGTTGTTTTTATATCGATGGCACGCATTATACGAATGACTTCGGCGGTTTTGGAGACCCAACAGGTTCTGTCGATGTTGGTGGTGGAACAGTGACGTATCCTTTCACCCTTGTTCCACATTCTGGCGATTCTTCGTTTATTCGCGGTGGCTGGCGCCAATCGAACATGGATATTTATCAGATACTTCAGCCTGTCTATGTCGAGCACGATGCTTTCATCGATGCTTTCATTTTCATCAAGTATGTTATAGTGAATACCGATACAGTTTCACATCGAGTTGGAATTATTTTGCAGATGGACACCATGGTTGATGCTAACGACGCCGCAGAACTCGGCACGATCTGGGGTTACAGCGGTATCGAGGAGGACTGGACTTACGATAGCATGCCTCCGTGGTGGTTCGCATACGAGGCCGGCCCACCGCCACCCGCTGGCGCGATCACAGCAATGGGCATCCTCGACGGTTTCGATGCCGTTCGGCCGGACCGATTTGCGGTCGGTGGATGGGGTTCGTTTAATAGCTTGGGAACATGGACGTATTCGACAACTGGTGCGCCATATTCCGATAGCGCGGTGCTATACTGGTGGGGCGTCGACACAATTGCACCCGGTGATTCGCTTATTGGTGCAACCTATTATGGTATAGGGCACCCTTATAATTTTGGAAGTTTCACCTTCTTGGTTGACGATGTCGACGTTGAGAATTGCGTTTATTCTCCGAATCCTTTCAGCTTTTTCGTTATGTTCACGAATGAATCCGCTATGTCTCTGGATTCAGTTACCATTCATTTACTTCTTCCTCCCGGCTTATCATCGGCTTCAGGGTCTGTAGATACTCTGATGAATGGTGGCGCGCACCTTGGGACCGGTGGAAGTGGCGTTATGAGTTGGGACATTGCTATAACCTCACCCCCGGCATGGGATTCGATCACCGTTTTCGTTACTTCGCCGAGCACTTCGGATACTTTCTGGCCTGATGAGCCTTATCGCATGACTCTTCCTTTCGTGGGAGCACCTCCGCAAGGCAGTCTTATCGACCCATCAGACAGCGCATGGACCACCTGCTCTGATCAGGGCATTATGCTCAACTTCGCTTCAGAGAACGGCCTCGATCTTCCATCGGATATGACCTTCGTCGTATCTGGTTCAGTTCTCGATCTAACTTCGCCGTTATTAAGTTGGGAAGACGATACACTCACTTACAGCCCAACATCAAATTGGACAGACGGTGCAACTGTTGACTGGGCGCTCGTCGAGGCTACAGATGCAATGGGTTGTTCACTAGAAACACCGGTTTTAGGTTCATTCTCAGTCGATTTATCCGCGCCAATTGCGGAGAACGAGTGGCCCGAGGATGGTTCTATATTGGGTTCGCCTGATATTGAAGAAACATGGATTGAACTTTACGATGTTATTCGCGCTGTAGATCCTTCGAGCATTGTTTTCACCTGTAACAGCGTTGCATACTCGGTTTCAGATCCGGCTCTTTTCTATAGTAATGATACTCTTAGGTTTAACATTGAGGATGCGGGTATTGTTCTTGCCGATGGCGACACTGTTTGTTTTGAGATCACTTCAGCAGCTGATCTCGAGCCGGATTACTGTGAAGCTAATGAAATGGCGCCTTACAGTTGGTGTTTCAGTATCAATATTATAGATTTGGCCTTGCCCGATACACATCTGTGTCCGCCCGGAGATACCTTCGATATTCCCATCTTTTGCGAGGACCTCGCTGGGCTTGGAATAACAGAACTGGATATTACTGTGGAGTTCATAGATGATGTTCTTCAACCATTGGGCGTCGAATTATCAGGCTCGGTAGCTAGTGGATGGCCACTCTCTGTAACCACAACACCCAACAGAATGCATATAACAGGTTCCGGCGCTGAGCTAGGTTCGGGCGATGTTCTTTTCTATATTAAGTTCTTCGTTCCTTCAGGACACGCCGAGGGAAGTTATAGTCCTCTTAATTTCATCGATGCTACCTTCAATGCTGGAGAGCTGGCTTCGAAACCGGTGGATGGTTTCGCGACGGTTTGTTTCGATACGCATATGTGGTCGAATGACTTAACTTTCTCAATCAGTGATCAGAACCGAAGAATACTCACTCTTGGAGTTACCGGAAGCGCCACTGATGGCTACAATCCCGGTCTCGATATTCAATCGTTGCCGGTGCCTTCGACTCATGTTGATGGTTATTTCGATATTTCAGACCCATCATTCCCGTTAATCACAAGGCTCGAACGTGATATGCGCGGTCCTGCCCCACTTCCGATCGTTTGGACTGGTTATGCCGGCTCACCGATTTTCGGAGCGGTGACGTGTAGATGGAATCCGAGCCACTTCCCACCCGGAATGGTTTACATGATTTACACCGATGGCGGGATTACACGCACTATAAACATGAAGCGTATAGATAATATCACATTTTCGGATGAAACCGAATTCACTGTCATTTATGACCAGCCCGAGATCGGAAGGGCGGAGTTTACTACTTGCCCCGGATGGAACCTGCTTTCTTTCCCATTCGTGCCCAACGAGGCAATTTCTTTCCGAGAAATGGTTCCCCATTCAATCACTAATGGTTATTGGTATAACCCAGATACTTATTCCTATATTTCATCTCTCTATCCCGAACCGGGGAAAGGCTACTGGGTATTCTGCACAGACAGTGACACCTTTTTTGTTGGTGGAATGCTTGTTAGTGAAGCACATTTAGACATACGCACAGGCTGGAATCTTGTGGGTATTCCATGGGAAGACACTGGTATTTTACCCTTTGGCGCTTTAACCTCCGAACCGGATGTTATTTTGCCAACGAATGTATATGGTTATGATGCTTGTGGAACTGCAACTTATTTCACGCCTACGGACCTCGAGGTTGGTAGTGGGTATTGGGTTCTTAGCACAGCAGATGCTTTTATGACTATTATTGGTGATTCGACAGTAAGTAAGGCCCTCCCTGTTTATGAACCGGCATGGCAATTACCTATGATGATAGGCAATATGCCATATATCATCGGAATTGACAGCAGAGCCAACGAGAAGATCGATGCTTTTGATAGAGCGATACCTCCATATAACCCGGATGGAGGGCTTTTCTTTGGTGGAACATGTGAGGGGTTTTATTTAGCAAGGGATATTAAACCTAGCACTGATTCCGAGTTCGTTATTTCTGCGGGGGCTAAAATTCTATCCTGGGATCCTTCGGCTATTTCACCTGAATTCGAATTAATTCTTTATAATGGAAAGAGCGTTTTAGATATGAGAAGCTTTGATAGCGTGCTTCTCGAGGAAAGCGCTAAAATAAAGGTTAATCGCGTTCTACCTGAGGTTCCAACACTTTATTCAGCTGTTCCTAATCCCTTTAATCCGGTTACTGAGATTAAATTCGCTTTACCTGAAGAAAGCAAAATCGAGCTAGGGGTTTATGATCTACTCGGCAAGCGCGTTGCCATATTGATTGATGACAACGCTTCAGCTGGTGTGCACACCACTGTTTGGCGCGGCACCTCCGATGATGGCAAGGAAATGCCATCTGGAATATATTTCTATCGTCTTCTTGTTGTCGAATCGGGTAAAGCTATCACAAAGAGCATGATCCTTCTCAGGTAGCAAATGTTTGCATAGACTAGCTGGATCGAGTAATTAATATAACAAAAGGCCGGATTTTTATCCGGCTTTTTATTATATTACCTTACAATATGTTAATTATATTTATATATATAATTACATTAAGTATATGTTCTATCTTATTCATTATCAATATGTTACCGTTATTATTAAGCGCAATTAGGCGCTCTTAATGGGACATATTCTAAGGAAAGGCGATTCCTTGAGAGTCTCACGCTCACTTAAAACCTCATATGGAAGATTAAACACACATATAAAAAAAATATTGCTTTTTATAAACATTTACGCTAAAATACTTGATAATAATTGATTTATTGAAAACCATAGGAGAAAGTATGCCTTACAAACCGGCGGATTTTAGAAAAGGCCTTAAGCTAATATATAAAAATGATCCCTTCGAGATAGTCGAAGTGCAGATGTCGCTTCGAGGTCGCGGAAGGAGTAAATATAAAACAAAACTAAAGAATATGCGCACGGGCGCTGTATTAGAAAATGTTTTTACCGAGCAAGATAGTCTCGACGAAGGTGAATTCGCCAACCGTAATATGCAATATCTTTATCTCGATGGTGAAGGATTCCATTTTATGGACACCGATACTTACGAACAAATAGCATTTTCGCAGGATGCTATCGGTAACACGAAGTATTTCCTTAAGGAAAGCGAGACATATTCGATTTTGCTCCTAGGTCATGAGCCTTTGAATGTGGATTTGCCGGCTGGCGTAATTCTCGGGATTACAGAAACAGAACCCTCTATTCGCGGTGACACAGTTTCTAATGTCACAAAGAACGCTACTACCGAAAATGGTCTTGTAGTAAAGGTTCCGCTGTTTATCGATATCGGAGATAAAATCAAAGTTGATACTCGGTCTATGGATTACCTCGGGCGGGCCTAGAACCTTCATGGACGATACTACTAAATCAAAGCTTTTAAAGGCCGCGCAGAGTGTTCTTGGAAATGCTTATGCTCCTTATTCGGGTGTCTTTGTATCTTCGGCGCTGATAGATGATAAAGGGCGGATATTTACGGGCGTTAATGTGGAGAATTCGAGCTTTAGCCTAACTATATGCGCTGAGAGAAACGCCATATCGTCGGCAATATCTGCAGGGGCAAAATCGATAAAGGGAATATTGATATTATCCTCTATCGGCGCTATCCCACCCTGTGGGGCATGCAGACAAGTAATAGCCGAGTTTTCGAAACCCGAAACTACAGTTCTTCTAGCCTCAAAGGAATATATCGAAGAAGAGTGGACAATCGGTGCACTTCTCCCCTCGGCTTTTAAATTATTGGACAAGAGTGAGAATAAACTGGATTAACTCATGAAATTTGTTGTTTGTATAAAAGAAGTTCCGGACACAATAGAAGTAAAAATGGACCCGGTCCGTAACACACTTATTCGCACTGATGTTCCATCAATAATAAATCCATTCGATGCTTTCGCACTCGAACTAGCTCTTCAAAAAAAAGATATAAATCCTGATATAGAAATAACAACGCTTTCCATGGGACCTCCACAAGCCGAGAAAAGCCTTCGTAAAACCATTGCTATGGGCGCTGACAATGCTATTCTTATCTCCGATATTGCATTTGCGGGCAGTGACACTTGGGCTACATCTATGGCTCTTTCAACGGCCATAAAGAAGATCGGTAGTGTAGATCTGGTTTTTGCTGGCCAGCAGGCAATAGATGGTGATACAGCCCAGGTAGGTCCTGAAATAGCGGAATTTCTTTCATTGCCTCAGGCAATATTTATACGCGATCTCAATTTCGACGGAGAGAATAAGATAATCGTCGAAAGGATTACAGAAACTGGTTACGAAATACTCGATATTTTGCTTCCAGCTCTAGTGAGCGTGATCAAGCTTCCTCGCGATCCAAGATTACCCTCTCTTCGAGGTATGATGAAATCTAAAAGAGCCGAGATAATCAAATGGAACGCTAGCGATCTCGATTTAGACGCTAAAACTCTTGGACTCGATGGTTCTCCGACAAAGGTAATTAAGATATTCACGCCGGAAAAGCGGGTTGGTGGTGAACTCTGGGATTATGAACCAAAAAAAACAGCGGCGAGATTGGCTGATTTACTTAAAGAAAAACGAATTATTTGAAGATTAAATACTCTTTCTATAGACAACCGAAGCTATTACAATAACCAATCCAACGAAAAATAGCATTATGGCATCGCCGTAATATGCTTTGACTATATGGTTTTGTGCTGTAATAATATTAAAAAAAGGCATGGATATCTTTTCTCCAATAGAATATATGGCCCATGCGAGGATTATGTATCCCGAATTCTCGAAAAAACCTAGTATTTTTTCTTTCGACCTCATATTACTCAACGATGAAAAAGCCCTGGCGAGAAAACTTGCGGTTAGAATTGCAAGAAAGACTGTAACCAATACAAAACCGGACATAATAATACGGTCTTCGAGTGTAATATCCCCCGCACAAATATTAATACCTTGAATACCGATAACCATAATATCCGGTGTGGCAAAAATAAGCACAAGCATTATCAATCCCAAAATTCCAAAAGAAAAAGTTAAGACTTTGAAAGCCAAAGCCAGTGCTTTAGAGATTTTTTGTTTTTTCATTTTGCTATCCTCGATATATAATTTATATTTGGTTTATAATGTTATTATAAAAGGTTTATTATGAGAGTCCAAATTATTTCTTTATTGTTAATGGCTGTATGTATTTTTGGAGCGGATTCGCTTAATATTGGCCTCGAATATTATTTACCAACTACGCCTCTGAGAGGAGTAGCCACGGGTGAAAACTCGATTATAGCCTTTGGAAAAGCGCCAACAGCATATTCAATTCAATATCTTTGCGGTGGATCAGCAGTTATTCTCGATAGTGTTTCTTGGAGTGGTTCTTCTATCCCAGTGGGAACGAATCTCGCTGGAAGATGGATATCGGTTGAAGATGGCGTGGCCTATCTCTCGGACTGGACCCGTGGTTTGCATGTTATCGATATTTCCGATCCACTGGATATAGTCGATCTCGGTTCGTTGTCATTGAGCGGTCAGGCTAGATCAGTTTATCCTATAGGTGAGAGTCTTTTCGTTGCGGCTAACACTGATGGAATTCATCTTGTAGATATTTCCTCCCCATCGACACCTTTTGCCTTACTTAATTACGAAGTTGGTGGTTTGGCCATGGATGTCGCTGTTTCCGATGCTTCTATTATGTTTGTCGCTGAAGACCCCACTGGTATCTCTGTTTGGAATCTTGCTTCCCCATTAGAACCTATCACTTTCGAGGATATTCCAGGGACAATTACAGGCTTGGACTTTGCGGGCACCGATACAATTCTGATTGCAAGTGATTTTGAAGGATCGGTGAATATTGTCGTCCTGGATTCGACCTTCGAATTGGAGGTTGTTAATACGATACCTGTTGGCGATGATTACGTTTTCAAATCGATTTATGACGAGGGTTTGTTAATCGTTGCGGCTGGAGAAAGCGGGCTCTGGGTTTTTCAGCTCGATTCGGATGGAGTGTCTGTCGTTGATTCCGGATTTTATTCTCTTGATGGGTCCAATTTTGTGGATGTTTGCCTTTTCGGCGATATAGTTGTGGCGGCGGATGCGGAAGGCGGGATATTCTTTTTCGACATTTCATATTTCAGAGATAATATTTCAGAGAGCTCCTCGAGGCCGGTTTCACTAGTAATAAATTCGCAACCGAATCCATTCAATTCAGCTGTGAAAATTTCCGTTGATTTTTCTTCCCGCGAAAACGAGAATCCATTAATACAAATCTTCGATCTTTCTGGGCGGCGCATTGATATTATTTCGAGTATATCGAGAAATCTATTCCAATACAAGAGAGATTTCTCTTCTTCTAGTGAAAATAACAGAGTTAACGAATACATTTGGTATCCATCCGAAAACGTTACCTCAGGCATCTATCTAATTTTAGCTCAGATAGGCGATATAACTAGGACGAAGAAAATCATATTGCTAAAATAAGTTCCATAAACTTATGGTATTTAACTTTTTTGCTGAAGATAAATCACGAAATTTACGATTCCAAAATTTCGCGCCAGCCTCCCTTCTCGTGCCAGCGTTTTTCTCATTAATTGCACAAGGGCGCGGAAACCGCGCCTTATCTTGATTCACTTTATTTACTCAATATTAATAACTTACTCGAAATCGGTTGAAATATATAACCTTGGAGCATAAATTAGATTTGAAAGGGTTTATTTTTATGAATGGAGCAACATGCGCAACCTAGCAATTATTTTTACACTTTCGATAAGCGTCTTTGCGCTTTCCCCAGATTTTCCTGAGGCTATGCCTCGCGAGGCGCTGATGGGTGTCGATATACTCGAATCTGCTAACGATCAGATTATCGAAGCAGGCGATATTTTTTCGTGTTACTTAGATAGCGCGAAACTTCGCGTTCGTCTTCCGATGATGGTCGATTTCAGGACTAAATCGAACGAGTTCGAGCGATGCGGTGTTCACCTCGATATAGACATCGACGATGAAATCTCGATAAACATCGGACCGAAGGGCGGAGTTCAAGCCTCACAGAGAGGTGACCTCGAGCTTATCGGTATCGATTTTATGCCGGAATACGGCACTATCGACCTATTTTTTAATGAAGAAATATTATCTCGCCCTCGAATTGCGGTGCGAACTGTCGCTCGCGGGGTGACTATCGACGAAGCAACCTTCGGGCCTGAGGAACCGGAATATATGAATGCGCACTGCGCTTTTGTGCATCACGGTAATCAGTCTTTGGCCTACACCGATGTCCTTCGCGGGCGATCCGGTGCGGAGGCTTCGAGCGGATTCGACGAGGTGCTCGAAGTTCATGAACTATATTCGCTTCCGGGGAATTTCCATATGAGTGGGACGATCCAATCCGGTGCGGCATGGTATGACCCGGATTTCAATACCTGGCTCGCCAACGGCGTTGATTCAGGTTGGGTCGAGATGTTGTCGAGTGCATACGCGCAACATATCATGCCGTTCGTTTCCGACGAGATGAACGATTGGTCGGTCAATATCGAAAACCAGATGGTGGATTATCGTTACGGTTTCACGCCGCGTGTCGCGTGGGTTCCCGAGCGTGTTTTTCTTGACGGCCCGGACGGCGATTACCCAAACGACGGTGTTTCCGACTGGATCGCCGACGATTTTACCGATAACGACATCTGGGCGGTCATCCTCGACGATGATATTCATCTTAGCGGTTACGATAACCATAAAATACACACGCAATCTGGTAGCGGACTTCGCCTCATTCCGCGCGACAACGACTTTACCGGAAGACTGCACGCCGGCAACGGCGCCGGAGCGCTGTCTATCCTTCAGGGTCTCGGCTCCTCCGCCGAAGGCGATTATCATATTGTCGTTTATGCCGATGATTGGGAGATGGCCGCGGAGATGGGCGAGTGGGCTGGGTCGATGTCGGATGCCCTCGAAACTTACGAGTGGATGCTTCTCCAATGCTCTCTCGAATCATCGTGGCTTCATACATGGAAACTGACCGATGCCGTCGGACGTGCAGAATTCAACGGCTCGACCTTCACAATCGATTATGGCACGCATGGCTCTATTGGCGGCACCGATGGTTATGGCGGAGCTTCGGGCGGAGTAGGCAACCAATGGTATCTGCACTGGGCCGGTTATGCCAGTCCGTCGGATCATCACTCACCGCCCTGGAATTTCGGATATATCTGGAGCGACGCGAAGAATAACCTCGTCACCTGCCCGGATAACAACAC
>JAGLDC010000028.1 GCA_023145965.1 bacterium
GAAGGCCGGATGAGGGCCGAATTCATCTGGAGACCCTCCCCCGCAGTCACCTCGGGCGTCTATCTTGTTCGGGCGAAATTCGGAGGGCAATCCTTGACCAAGAGATTAGTCTATTTGAAATAGCGTTAATTGGTCGAGAGCACTATTATTTGCTTCTCTCGGATTGTTATTCACAGACTATTAAAACCTTGAAAATGCGTATAGGAAATTTATACTCAATAAATGTGGAAAATCATATTAAATATAAAGCCTAAACAACTCAGCAGGTTGATTTTTAGCAAGGGACTTGAACACACAGCAAAAGTAGTTGTCGGCTTGATTGTGGTTACGATTTTTCTTTCCGGCACCTTTTTTTTATTTCAAAAAATATTCTCCTATCTTATAACAGTTCAGGACATCGGCATTCTTCTGATCGATAGAATAATTGGTATTTCGTTTCTCGCTTTTTTTATAATGCTTACAATGTCGAATCTCATTAGCGCAATAGGCGCACTATATAGATCGCCTGAAGCGAGTTTCCTAATGGCTTCTCCTCTACCCCACAGCCAAGTTTTTTGGGTTAAATTCACCGATAATATTTTTTATGCTAGTTGGGCGACCCTTGTTATTACTATCCCTGCAATTGTGGCCTATGGATTTGTCTTTCATATTTCACTTTCAGATTATATAATAATTGGCTTTATAGTCTTACCTTGCTTCCTGATTATTCCGGGGATTCTCGGTGCTGGTTTATCAATGCTTGTTTTTCCGCTTGCAAAAAGATTTGGCTCTAAACGCATTTTGATACTTTTTGGAGCTTTGGCCATAATAAGCATACTTTTCTTCATGAGGGCAAGGTTCAGCCGCATTATTTTCTCAGCTCAGGGCGACCTTGCGCTTCTAAATTATTACCTTCAAGATTTAGCGACTAACGAGAACCAATGGCTTCCGAGCGTGTGGGTAGCCGAGATTTTACGTGCGGCAAGACTCGATCATAATGGCACTCTATTATTCTATATTTCTCTATTTCTGTCAACCTCGGCCGCAATGCTCATTTTCCTCGATACTGCTGCAAAAAGGCTTTATTATAAGGCATTTTTAGCGGCTTCGGAAATCCTTAGTAATAAGAGAAAAAAAGGCACAAATAGAGGCTATTACGGTTTGTCGTGGAGCGTTTTTAGAGTATTTCCTCGAGATATGCGTTCGTTGTTGGTCAAAGATATTCGCCTATTTCTTCGTGAACCAAACCAGTGGACTCAATTTGCGATTTTACTCGTTTTGGTAATTTTTTATTTATTTAACCTCCGCAAAGTGCCTTTAAATGTCGAAGGTCTTTATTGGCGAACGCTAATTAGTTTTGTGAATTACGCTTTTTGCGGTTATATATTGGCGACTTTATCTGTTCGCTTTGTCTATCCATCGATATCCATGGAAGGTAAGTCTTTTTGGAGCATTTCGAGTTCTCCGATCCGCGTAAAGAGGCTTTTCTGGGAAAAATTTTGGATAGCTTTCATTCTTTTTTTCATTATTACAGAAGTTGTCGCTGTTGTCTCTAGTGCTTTACTAGCTCAATCACGCATAATGACGCTTCTAACCGGTCTGGGTATCTTCCTTATGAGCATATCTTTGACATCGCTTTCTACCGGTCTTGGGAGCCTTTTCCCAAGTTTCGTCGAACCTAATCCCGGCAAAATAGCATCCAGTGGTGGAGGTATGATATGTGCTTTAGTGAGCCTTATTTATGTTGCGCTCTCTACTTTAGCGCTTGCGTTTCCCACATATCATTACATGAGTTTTATTATCGGCCAAAGTAAGGATTTTCCAACGGCAGAAATAATCATCGGTGCGTTGATTATTCTTGTTTTGAATCTGGCAGCAACAATAATACCATTAAAACTCGGCCTCAAAGCCATGGAACGATTAGAACATTAGCATTAATGAGTATTTGACTAATGCTTTTCTTCTCAGAAATTTCTATAGAGTAGTCTTTCACGCAAATTCCCGCATATTAATGTAATTTATCTAAAAATCTCTTTTGTTTTCGCACTAAAATATTATTATTCATAATGGAAACCAAATTGGCAGAAATTAGATATGAATAAGAAGAAGCAAAAACCGAAAAACACACCCATGATGGAACAGTATTACCGCATCAAAAAACAGGTGCCGGATGCGCTTCTTCTTTACCGCATGGGCGATTTCTTCGAGCTTTTTGATGAGGATGCTAAAATCGCCGCAGAGGTCCTTGGAATAACGCTTACACAGCGTTCGCATGGCATGCCCGAACCAACACCACTTGCTGGAGTGCCACATCATGCTATGGAGAAATACCTATCTAAACTACTTTCAGCAGGTTTTAAAGTCGCGATTTGTGAGCAGGTTGA
This sequence comes from bacterium, assembly GCA_023145965.1. NCBI lineage: Bacteria > bacterium. The sequence goes on from JAGLDC010000028.1 coordinate 2,364, forward strand.
GGATCCGAAAAAGGCAAAGGGCATCGTGGCACGCGACATTATCGAGGTGATGACACCGGGCACGGCAACAATCGAGACTGAGGAAAACGCCGAATCTAATCTTATTATGGGTATTTTCGAAAACGAGGATTCTGTTTCAATTGCACTTGCGGATCTTCTAGGCGGACGCTTCGAGGCGCGTTCTTTAACCTATGCTCGCTTCATCGAAGAACTCCAATTACTTCTAGTGAAAGAGATACTTGTTTCGGAGGATATTTCTGAAAGCCTCCATGAAATATTGAGGGAATCGGCGCCTAAGGCTCATATAAGCTATCAAGAACCGTGGAAATTTGAAACTGTTTTTGCACGTGATAAACTCAGCGAACATTTTGGCGTTAAAACACTTATGGGTTATGGCGAGCTTTCCGATGGCGAGATATCGGCAGCAGGCGGACTCATAGCTTATTTCAAAGACCTCAAAAAAGGTGACATGGCGCATATACGCACAATATCTATTGGCACTAAAGATGATGCTATGATATTCGATGCCTCTACAGTGCGCAATCTGGAGCTTATCCGATCTATTGCTGATGGCAAAGTCGAAGGAAGCCTGCTCTGGGTGCTCGATACAACCTGCACACCAATGGGCCATCGAGAAATAGTCGAATGGATATTGAAGCCGCTTATTAATCGTGTGTCGATAGAGCAACGTCTTGCGGCAGTGGAGGAACTCATTATCGATCCAATAGCCCTTGCAACACTTCGTGAAAGATTTTCTGAAATTGGCGATATGGAGCGTCTTATAGGTAAACTCGGTAATGAAAAGGCTAATCCTCGCGATTTGATTGCCCTTAAAATTGGCCTCGATAAGGTGCCGGCGATAAAAAGCATAATTCAGGGAAAAAATACTCCGCTTCTTGATAATATCGATAATAGGCTCGATCCCATGGATGAAGTTAGGGGAATTATCCAAGAAAATATTGATCTCGATCCGCCTGTGCATATCAACGAGGGTGGAATAATCGCTGAGGGTATATCCTCGGAACTAGACGAACTCCGGCAAATCCGCTACGGTGGAAAACAGTATCTTGCTTCGATGCAGGAAAACCTCCGCGATAAACTCGACATCCCCAAGCTTAAAATCGGCTATAACCGCGTTTTCGGCTATTATATTGAAGTCAGCAGAATGCATAGCAAGAAAGTCCCCGAGGAGTTCGAACGCAAACAGACGCTTGTCGCTTCAGAACGATATATAACTGCAGAGCTCAAGGAATATGAACAGAAGGTTCTTTCCGCCGAAGAGCGCATTTTCGAGATAGAGCGCGATCTCTTCCTTACATTACGCGCGCATCTTTCGCAATTTGCTGCATCTATACTACTGGTTGCAAAGGCTTTGGCCGAGCTCGATGCTCTTTGCTCGCTTGTCGAAATAGCTCGAAGAAAGGGTTGGGTTCGCCCCCAATTTACTGATGAGCCAATAATTGAGATAATCGAGGGACGGCATCCAGTTGTTGAACAGATTCTCGGTGACAGAACCTTTGTTCCAAATAACACGCACCTGAGCTCCGACCAAAACCAGCTTCTCCTTATTACCGGGCCAAATATGTCTGGTAAATCGACCTATCTTAGGCAGGTCGCACTAATTGTGCTTATCGCTCAGATGGGCAGTTTCGTCCCCGCACAGAGCTGCCGCATAAGACCTGTTGATCGCATCTTCACGCGAGTCGGCGCTATGGATAATATCGCTCGCGGCCAATCGACATTCCTGGTTGAGATGATCGAGACAGCAAACATTCTCAATAACGCAACGGACCGAAGTCTCGTCCTCCTTGATGAGATAGGTCGCGGCACCAGCACATACGATGGTCTCTCGATTGCATGGGCGGTTAGTGAATTTATACACAATTCAGCTGGCCACCGAGCAAAAGCAATATTCGCTACGCATTATCACGAACTCACGGAACTACCTAATATCTATCCGCGCGCGAGCAACTTTCAGGTTGCGGTGCGCGAGAGCGGCGATAGCGTCCAGTTCTTGCATAAAATAGTCCCGGGTGGTTGTGATGACTCTTATGGTATATATGTTGCAAAAATGGCTGGTGTGCCTGATTCTGTTATTGCAAGGGCACAAAACATACTCGAACTTCTAGAGAGCGGCGAAAAACTGAATTCGGAATCGATAATCCGAGTTGGAGGACATAAGGGAAAATCAATCCGATCAGAGGGAATACAGATTTCGCTTTTCGAACCTGAGAATCACCCTTTAGTTCAGCAGCTTCGCAATCTCGATCCCGAGCGCATGACACCTATGGAGGCGCTGGAATACATTACCCGATGGCGTAAACGATGGGTAAGATGGTGAAATGTAAATCTTTCGATATATTTAGTATTATGATCCGGGGCGACTATCTCGTCGCCTGTGTTTTAGAATAGCTTCCATCATGCTAGCGGCGACTCGGGAATCTACCAATGAGCTGGTTTACTTTGCAAAAACGGCGGCTCGGCGGCTTCACATGGGCTTAAGCTCGATTTTTGCGATTTCGCGAATTTATCTGGCGTCCCGCCGCCGTCCTCGGTTCCGGCGTCTATCTTGTGCGGGCAACATTTCCGCAACAGACGGCTTCAGCCGTCTGCACGAAGCGCGTGGTGTATTTGAAATGACGCCGAATCCGCTAAAGGCGGTTGAGGCCAAACGCCCGTCGGCGCGTGCCGACCGAAACGGGTGGTGTATCTGAAGTAATATCTAGCAAGATTTAGCATTTGACTATTTTGATAATATTCTTTATGTTCAAAGTAATATTACATATAAGGAGCTTATAATGAAATATTTGGTTATTCTCGCTCTCGCCCT